>DAKQ01000149.1 GCA_002496635.1 Euryarchaeota archaeon UBA82
AATTATTCCACTATAATCCTTTGACTGATTGGTGCAAAGAAGAAATAAATTCAGGCATTAGCATACGTTAAGATAAAATGTAAAATGAAAATATTCCATTATATGCGAAATAAAACAGTCTACGGGATTATTGCACTTTTCTTCATTCAGGCTTTTTCAGCCTCGCTTGTCGTGATGCCTGATCAAAACGAGATTGATCTCTTTTTCCCTGAGCCATCTGATACGAGTGCTCGAAACAACTCTAGCGGAGGCAACAATACAGGATGCGGACATGATATCAATATTACAGGGGTCATGGCTTATCCCCCATACTGGACCATAGGAGATAATGAATCAATACCTACGACAATGTACGTACAATGTGGAATTTGGAATACCACAATGATGTTGGATTACTGGATTTACGATGAGAATAACAATACTGTCGATTCCGGGAACTATTCTTGGAATGGCACCCCTTCTATCCTTGAGTTAAACTGGAATGCTACTGGACAAAACGCAGGAAATTACAACTTCCACGCTGATCTCTATGTCGACGGAATCTTAGTCGACAGCGATGATCGAGGGTTCTTTATTGTAGATACAGGGGGAGGAAGCGATAACTCAAGCAATCCCTGTCTGGTCGTAACCAACGTGACAATGAACCAAACCTACTATGTATCTGTGGATTTGGTGAATATTTGTATAACTTCAATTATGTATCCTGGAATAAATGCAACATCGAATAATTCTGGCGTTTGGGGACTACATGATATGTGGTGGTATGGGATGGGAGGAAACAACACTCCGATTCAAACAGGATGGCAATTAATGCTCAATGAGTCTGTCCAGAATGGAACCATCATCACAATCCACTTTGAAGCGACTATTCTCAACTGTGGCCCAGGTAATTCATGGGCTCATGATTGCCCGGATGGGTTTAACAATCTAGCATTTACAGTTCTCAACAACAACACATTTGACCACACTGCTGGCAACCAATCCGATAGTGATGGCGATGGATATCTTGACTGGTGTGAGCAACATTGGGGCTATGATCCACTCAATCAGAGTTCATTCCCCACTCAAAATGAAAATTGCATTGGCGGCGGCAACATGGATGCCAATACCACAGATGAGGGAGACGAACCCAATGGCTGTGTTTGCACAGAACAGTGGGACCCTGTTTGCGGCAGCGATGGAGAAACATACGGCAATAGTTGCTATGCAGAATGTGCTGGTGTGAACTTCACAGACGGTGAGTGCCAAGGAAACAATACTGTTGATGACTGTGCAGACATCCAGTGTGACGCATGCCCACTAGGCATGGTTAGTGACCCTGATGGTGGCTGTTGCGCATGCATAGAGGCACCTGGCGGCAACAATACTGACGGTAACAATACAGGCGGTAACAATACAAACGACAATAATACAAGCGGCAACAATACAACAGAATGTACTCCTTGGAACAATGTTGAATGCAATGATGAGTTTAGCTGCCGTGCTGGTGAACGTATTCCAGTTCTAGCACCGCCTTCCAACGGGACCATTTCAATTGACCAAGATGGAAATGTGGTCGAAGTTTGGATTTGGGGTTGTTCAGAAACCTCTTCTGGAGAGGACGAGGAAGAACCAAGTCAAATACCTTCAATCGGTGTTTTAGGAACATTCGCTGCGATATGTGTTGGTTTTGTTGCAGTAATCAGCCGTGAACAAAAAGAATGATGCTTCTCGCAAGTCAGCAAAGGGTTGGCTTGATGAACTGGAGTTCCCTCCTCGCCTTATGGACGTCGCCCTTCACCCAGAGCGTTCTGTCCTTCATGCACAGGTACGTAAGGCGAAGTCGAACCATTGCGTCGATGAATCTGGAAGATATCTTCGTTCTGCTCATCACAAAGGCCCATCGAGTAAGGTCTACCTTGGTGATGTCTGTGAAACACTGCTCAAATGTTGTGTGGGTGCTGAAACACCTGTTTTCACAGAAGTTCCTGGCTTTGATGAGCAACGATGGATGCTTGAATTCACAGCAGGAGCATTGCACGTATCTGTTCAATCAATGCCCTACTGGGGCTTTGGTTTACTGACCTCTGGCTATCGAAACATCATCATTGTACGAGGTCCTGTTGAAGAACGAGCGCGTCTTATTCACGACCTTGCAGCAGCTGCACAGCACAATCCATGGGAATTTGCTCATCGACGCAGTGCTGAGAAGGGTTTGGCAAAGACTGGAAGTTCTCTCAAAGCCAATGAAATGCTCTGGAGAGCCCATCAAAAGCGGGCGAAGAGTGTCCTTTCTGAATCAATTGCAGCACTTGAACATCACATTTCACGGCTCGAGAAGAAAGGAGATGTCGATCCAAATCTTATCGAACTCGCCAATCTTGAGATTGGCCTTGCTCATCAAGCCCTTGCCGATGACAATACACCTGCTGTGGAGCGCGCTTTATCGCGAGGAGAAGCAGCCGTGCTTACCCCTATTGAAATCGAAGAAGAAACAAGCCCAGATGGAGCACTGCTCGTTATTGACGAGGATGTCCCGTTCGTCGATATGACCAATGATGAATCCGAATGAACGCGCGTTGCGTTCATAAAGGAAAGGCAACTCGGATGGAATGGTCCACATGGCAAAGAAATCTGAAGGCAGCGGTATTCAGCAAGCAGCCGGTTTGATTCGATACTTCGATGAAGAGTCGGAAGAAGCCATGAAAATCTCACCGTTCCAAGTCTACTTTGCCTGTTTCGTTATTGGTGGATTCTTCTACCTTGTTAACGAAGGCGTTGTTCAAGCAATTTTGAACCTCTTCTGATACGGTCTTACATTGGACGGATCAGAACAATCTTTTGTTCCTGTTCAGCCATGCATTTTGCAACATGCATTGCTGATGCGAGGCTTACGGTTGCACCAATGGTGCGAGAACCTTCTTCCTCATGAAGAATCAATCGATGCGTGAGATGATGGAGAACTTCTTGATCGATTTGTTCAAACACCCATTTCTCATTTTCAATTCGGACCAATGCAGGGACGTCTACTAACGGTCCCATCTCTGAGCCTATCGATTGCGTTCGTGATTCTAATCCTGCCAAATCTCGTAGAGGTTGCCATGATCGTTGTTGTACTGTAGTCTTAACTTTACGACGTTTTTCAACGCCTGCGCGAAACGCTCTGCTCATTCCCATCCCATCCAGAAATCCGAAGATTCCTAGTTGTTGCATCAACAATTCAGATATAACAAGCGCGACGGTTTTGTTCACAAAACGGTCATTTTGTTCTTCATTTTGTATCAATCCACTCGAAACAAACATTCTGTTGGTCGCTTAAACACAAGATGGCGATAACGTGCAATGAAACGGTAACCTATGTTTCTCAATGGAAGTGGAATCAGCCAGAACAAGGGATACCACATTTTGTAATACCATCGCATGTACAACAGGCCACGTATTCCTGCTGCAGAACGGATGTATGGTTTGCCTTTCCGAATCAAATAGACTGAATCTGCATCCCGCATTTTTCCAGGCAATGTTGCAATAACGCGTTGTGCATCCTCATCCATAATCGGTCGATATCCCAACTGATTTCCTTTTCCTAATCGGTTGTCGATAAATGTGGCAAGGCGATGGCAGAGCCCACAATCACCGTCCAAGTACAAGAAATCTCGAGTGTCGTCAGGTTTGATTCGTTCTGCAACTTCAATCGACCAGGTGTGAACTGGAAGCCCATCGGCCATGTGAACGTGATCGGGTGCATGTTCATCCACCCCTAGATTGTATGAGGATAGCAACGTGTTTCGTTCCACAGTTACTTCGGCATCATGATATGTCCATGGATTGTGATGAACATAGGCTCTACGCAGGCAGCCCTTGTGTTCACTGTACAAGCAGTAACGTTCGAACAAGAATGCTTCCAATGATCCTTTTTCGGCGACCATTTCAGGCCCTTTCTTTGTTGAAACACCTTTCAGTTCAGCTCCGTCTTTCTTCCGTTTTGAAAACCATGTGAAGGTGGAGTCGTCTACTCGTATCTTCGCCTTAGCGTATCGATATGCAAGACCATAGGCACGTGGTGCATAGAAACAGGTCACCCAACTCTTCGCATCGAGCGTGAGGAAGAAAACACCTGGCTTACCATCCTTGACCACATAGGCGCGGATATTGAATTCAGGAAATGTGGAGACGCCTGGAACCCATGGTAAGCCTCGAGGACGTACCTTCTCCATCATGAACGGAATAGCACCAATGTACGTCTTTCCTTCATACAAATCGATTTCAAATCCTTCTGGTAGATGGGGTTGTAATGCCTTTGGGTCAACTTCCCAATGCATGAATGTCAAATGACGCCATTCTTGCGATATTGCATAGGGGCGAGAAGGGAGCGCAAACGGAACATGTTCCAAAGGAAACGCCTCGCCCATGGTAAAGGCAAACGGTGGATGTGTTTCAACATACGTTATGCAGAAGCATGTCGAAGCATCGTCATCGATGAAAGAACGGCGAGAAGTCCACCAAGAGGAACGGCCATGATCATGCCTTGTCCCAAGAGAATTGTTGCTGAAAAGACTGCAATCATCGCTCCACTCAAACCAACCACTTGCCAAAGTGGAAGTGTTCTTGCTTCTCGTTCAAGCATCCATGGTAAAACCATTGTTGCAATCAATGCAAACCATGAACCAAGCAGGAGGAAAGGAGAGTGCGGATGGACTACGAACAGCAACATTGGCCCGAACAAAAGCGTCCAACGAGCCCAATCTAATTCGGGACGCGAACCGTCATCAAATCCAAGCAATGGAAGGAGTAAGACCATTGCCATCATCACAAAAATCCATCCAACCAACCAGAAAGAGGAACGAATCGCTGTTGCATCTGGAGCATCTTGTTGATGCATGAGCCAAGAAGTGACAACAATGAGCAATGCTAGTGAGACTCCAATGCTGAATGCTAAAGCTCGACTTCGTCCATCTCCAGCGCCAAGTTTCGAATCAATATCGCGTATCGGTCTTCCAAACACGTGAAGGTTGAATCCAACAAATATCCACATCCACATCATGGCAACTTTGTCGTCTTGATAAGGATCAGTCCACCATTCAATGTCAAACACTGAAGAATCCATGAAGGCCATCGCCAGGTATGCAAAAGCCGTCAGATAGAGTGGAGATGTTGGCAAATACATTCGGTTACCAGCTCTTTTCGTCTTTTGTGAAGGCCCATACATCGACATCAA
>DAKQ01000043.1:0-1108 GCA_002496635.1 Euryarchaeota archaeon UBA82
CAACACAACGAACTGCTAAGCGTAAGATGCAGAAAGAACGTAGGAAACTCGAGAAATCTCGTGATGATGCACGTACTGAACTCGAGACGATTGCTGAAGCATTAAAGAATCCAGATCTTCCTAAGAAAGAACGAACCGCTATGGAAGAACGTCAGCGTGAAGTGTTGAATCTCCTTGCTATGTTCGATACAGACGATGATTGAGACTTTTGTCTAAATTGAGGCGGTGAATTGAAACCCTCAGAGGGGGTGGAAACGTCATGACCGAATCATCTGGGTTGTCCAATCCAGAACGTAGGATGCTACGGGCAATGCTCGAGCAACCAACTCATACATGGTCTCTTGAAGATGTCATGAAAACATGTGGTTGGACGGATCAAGCAATTGTAGTCGGAGCAGGGCATGGTCTTTCAAACAGAGGTTTAGTCAACATCAATGAACTTGTTCGACGCACTGTAAAACTCGCTGATAAAGGAAGACAAGCAGTCTCTGACGGCTTGCTGGAATCCAGGCTATGGAGATGGGTTCAAGCCCAAGACGAACCAACAATGCAGAAATTACAAGCATCCTTCGAAAGACATGAGGCTGGACCTGGTGTTGGTCTCTTGAAGAAACTCGATGTCCAACTTAATGACGGAGTGTTTGGGTGCGAAGATCCTGCTAAAGTAAAGACTGAATTACAGTCAAGAACAATGTTCCTTGCAAGTCTTCCTGCTGATGAAGAAGATTTGAGTGAACGTTTGCTCAAACATTTCAATGGCCGTAAAGGATTGATTGAAACTACTGAAATCCGTCTTCGAAGTTGGAGTTTAACCGAACAAGGCGCTCAAACATCTTCTTCAGATTTAACAGAAAAAAAACAGATTGCTGAAATTACTCCAGAACTCCTTCAATCAGGTGAATGGAAAGATGCAGATATTCGAGCATTCGATGTTACGCTTGAATCCAATACGCCTCGAACAGGTCGCTCACATCCAATGCAAGAGTTGATTGAACGTATTCGGCGCGTCTTCTTAGAAATGGGTTTTTCCGAACTCGTTGATGATTACGTTCAAACAGCAGGTTGGAATATGGATGCATTGTTTATTCCTCAAGACCATCCTGCAAGA
>DAKQ01000043.1:1416-4365 GCA_002496635.1 Euryarchaeota archaeon UBA82
CCTGCAAGAGAAATGCAAGATACGTTTTATCTTGAAAATCCAGCATCTCTTGAACTTGATTCGGAACTCATTGGGAAGTGGAAGGCGATTCATGAAGATGGAGGTGACACAGGCTCTCTTGGCTGGTCAGGAGAATTTTCTGAGGATGTTTCAAAGCGTGCATTGTTGCGAACTCACACGACTGTAAACACGATTCAACATCTTGCAGCAAATCCGGATAAGCCATGTCGAGTGTTTTCAGTTGATCGTGTCTTTAGAAAAGAAGCTATTGATCGTACACATCTTCCTGAATTCCATCAAATTGAAGGGATCATCATGGAGCCAGGAGCGAATCTCCAGATGCTAGTCACGACGCTCAAGACATTCTACGCTAAGATGGGGTACCCAGAAGTTCGTGTACGTCCTGCCTATTTCCCGTATACTGAACCGAGTCTTGAGATCGAAGTCAAATGGAAAGGAAAGTGGCTCGAACTTGGTGGAGCAGGTATATTCCGTCCAGAGGTAACCGAACCTCTTGGAATTACTTCTCCCGTTTGTGCATGGGGTATGGGTCTTGAGCGATTGGCCATGCTTGTTCTTGGCCTCGATGATATACGTCAACTCTACATCTCTGATTTGGAATGGTTAAGGAACCAACCACTGCTGTGATTTACGCTAGAATAGTTACATAAACCACCCTACGTTAGTGTTGGGTATGTCACAAGGCATGCATCTGTCAAACACTGAAACTGTACCTGGAAAACTCATCACTGGTTCCTTTGGGCTCGTCCAAGGCTCGACTGTACGTGCAAAGAACGTCTTCAAGGATATTGGGGCTGGTCTCAAGAACATGGTCGGTGGAGAATTAAAAGCCTACACTGAACTCTTACAAGAAGCTCGTAACGAAGCACTACAGCGCATGATGATGGATGCTCAAGGCCGAGGTGCGAATGCAATCGTCAACGTACGATTTGCTACATCTGCAGTCGCTGGTGGAGCGGCTGAACTGTTCGCATACGGAACTGCAGTCACTGTCGAATGAGGCGATCCTCATGGCTGATGACTATCGCTTTCTGCTTTGCCAACTTCTCATCCCGACGTTAGGTTTGCTTGTTTGGGGTGCTTCATGGCTATTCGGTAATCTTCACCAAAACAAACTCATACTCAAACTCGATACAGAAGAAAAAGCCTTGGTGGGAAGGGCAAATCCTGTTTCCAATCTCTCGAATCCAAGTCAAGCACGTCAGATCGATTCATCTTCACTTGTTATGGAAAGTATCGCTGTAGGTCCTTCTTGGTGGCAAATGCTCATGGGTTCAATCAAGGGCCTGTTCGGTGGTAAGATCCATTCATATGACAAAATGCTAACCTATGGGCGTCGAGTCGTTATCCATCGATTACGAGTTCAAGCGATACAATCTGGCTTCGATGAGGTCATTAATCTCCGTGTTGAAACATCAATGATTTCAAAGAAATCCAAAAACGATGATAAAACCGCTGCATACGAATTCACTGCTTATGGTACAGCCATTCGGTATTCTGCCTCTCAAGATTAAGTAGTTTAAGCATCACCCAGTGTTCTGGGGAACACCTATGGTTAATGAAAAACTAATAGCCGGAGCAGTCATGATTCTATTGAATTTGGTTGTTCTAGCACCGATTGCAACGAGCATGGTAGAAGACGCAGTAGAAGACAATTTTGAGACGTATCCTTACGACTCGGCTTGTGCAGACAGCGACTGTACCACTGCAGAAGAAGACTGGGCAACAAGTACTTCTGAAAAGACATATTATGCATGGAATCTTACAAATCTGGATGAAGTCATGAGTGGAAGCGATCCTACCTATGAAAAGGTTGGACCTTTCCTTTACGATATTACAACAACTCGTAACATCATTGAGTTCAATGAATCAGCAGGTACTTTGACGTATGATGAATCAAACGCGTTCTCCTGTTCAGCAGATACCTTGAACCCATGTGATATGGAAATCACTCAACTCAACATTCCGTTCCAACCTCAAGTTGTTGGAGCAACAGGAACTGCAATCAATGGAATCATGGACCTAACAAAGGCTGGATTCGCTGCAGGTGCAATCGGTAAAGAGATGGAATCCTTCTCTGCTGGTCAAGCAACAGCAGATGGGCTAGCGACCTCCTACGGTGGCATTCAGATGGGAGCATTGGGCGCACCTATGGATGCAGCCAACTCCTCTGCAATTATTGGTAACGGATGGTTCTCAAATGCTGATCCACCAGGTTTCAATCAATACTTTGCAGCCATGAACCTAAGTGGTATGGGTACTTCAGTCGATTATTTGGCTACTGGAGCACCATCTGCTTCTTTTACTGATTTATCCTATGCTTTTGACTCTGCTATGATGCCAACAGGTGAAGATGCTTCACTAACCAGTATGCAAGGTGTTCTTCTTCTTGCTGGGCACTGTGCCGCTTACCCTACAGCAACCTACGCTGAGATAATGGCTGACGCAGCAAATGGCTTTGCAAACGTCGGTACTATGCAACGTGCAAGCATCTGGCAATTTACTGCAATGGCTGATGCGACAACACCTGATTTCAACACTACAATCTCTCGAGATTATGCAATGTGTTACGGAATTGGAGGTACATTCTCCAGTACTCATGGTGGAGCTGACTCAGATTGGTTCCAAGATCCTCTCGCAGTTAATGCTTCAACACGTATGATGAACTATCTTGGTGTTGATATTGATAACACTGTCGCAATGGGTCTTCTCTTTGGCGGACAAGGAACTGATATGCCAACAGGTATCCTCGCAACCAATCTCGAAAGCACATCCTTCGGTATTGCTGCATTCGCTGGAATGGATGCTGCTACTGCAATGACAACCTACAGCCTCGACGCAACACAATATGCTGCAGTTGGAGCATGGGTTGGCGGATGGCTCACAAGCGCAACTGCTCTTCCAATGATTCTCCTTGGAGGAACAGGT
>DAKQ01000043.1:4733-6863 GCA_002496635.1 Euryarchaeota archaeon UBA82
AATGGTGGATATCTCGATAACAGCCTTAACCTCGGTGGTGCTTGGGGAACTGCTCTTGTTCCAGCATCAGATGGTGCTCCATCAATCGCACTTGACGCAGCAGTTTCAGGTAACCTCCTCTATGGACCTCTTGGTCTAACGACAGCAACAGGTGCAACTGTGTTCTTGTATGGTGAACTGACTGGTAAGACGCCTCCAGTAAATTTTGCAACAGGTGAACTAGCTCCTCAAATGGAATGGAATACAGACACAATCCAAGCATTTTACCCTGGTGTCGATGCTAACGCAGCAAATGCACTTCGAGTTCTTATGATGAGCATCATCTATGGTGACTTCGTTCCAGGATTCCTTGTTGACACCTTTGGAAGCAGTGGCCAATACATGACCATGCCTCTTGACAACTGGCTCTTTGGATGGAGAGACCCTGTCAGCGCATTCGTTGCTGGTGATGTTACTGACCCTTCCTTGGGATGGTCCAAACTTGAAACCAATCAAACCTACTTCGGTTCTGGTGGAATCTCCACTGGGCCTGCTTCAATCTACGTCAAGTGCACTGGGCACAACTCAGATTGCGATAAGGGTGAAGCGATCAGCGAAGATGGTTCCAATCAACTTTCATGGAAAAACAACGCAATGTTCGCAGCAACCTTCGGACTTGTTACTCCAGTCAACCTCAATGAGACGACTGGAGGCTTCCTTACAGGAAGTGGAGACATGGTTAACGCTGGAGGCTACGGTGTAACTGCAGTTGTTTGTGATGGAACTGGTGAAGTAAAGGGAATTCCTGTTGACGAATGCACAGCAAGTATTGACCCAACTACAAACCCAATCACAGCGAAGTTGATCAAGAGTTTCACACTCCTTGACGCAACAACACCTGCTCTGCCTGTATACTTTGGAACAGAAATCTCAATGATGTCTGAAGATATCTCCGGCCTCATCATTTCCGGTTCTTCGACTTCAACATTCTATCTGGACACACGAACTGGAGTTGATATGGCTTCAGCACCGAATATGACAGACTTGCAACCAGTGTTTGAAATTCAATTGTCTTCAGAGATTGAAGATGGTGATGCAGAAGACATGGAAAGTGCAATCGTCCAGAACCAAGAATACATGGGCTGGTGGATGAACTTTGACAACGGATTCGATTACGTAGCGCTCTTGCTCTACATCGGTGGTGTTGCATTGATCATCATGCACTTTGTCATGGCTGGAAAAGATGAAGAGTGAATACTCTGAATAACAACGCTTGAAACATATTCGTACGCCTCACATGAGGTGTTCCTATAGCGTTAAAAGGGTCCTCTCCGTAGGATTTCCATGGACACACGTGCCAAGGTTTGCCTGATTATTGGAGTGGTACTCCTTCTCGTTGGAATTGGAGGCTTTGCTCTTGGTATATCTCAGTTTGATGATATCGAAGACGCTCAACCCGTTTTCGTACTCGAAGAAGTCACAAATGGGACTCTGATGGTTGCTGATGAAGATGGCCAAGGCGATGCAGGTTTCGTATTTTTTGTAAAGGGAGAGTTTGTTAACGAATTCAATGCCAGCGACAATAAATGGGATCACTGTGAAACAACAAATGTTACGGTGACAGAGAAACCTGATATTGTTCGAGCAGAATGGTCTGCAGCAGTACATTTCTTAGAAGGTGACTTCTTTTACGAGGTTGAACCTTATCTCGGATGTTGGAGTGGTAATGAAGAGACAACGAATCAAGTGTTCTATCATGAGAATGATTCGTTCATTAAACTTGGTCGAGCTTGTTATGGTTGTGGCACTGGAGTCTTCACATTTGAAGCGGATCAGCCAGTTTATGTCGTTAATGAAGACGACTGGAGTGATGCAGGAACACCAGTTGCAATCCTAGTGCTTGGATTCATTAGCGGATTTGGATCTCTTTGCTGTGGAATTATATTCCTCATTGTAGGAATCATACTTGTCTTTACCCTGAAGGATGAGGCAGTACAACCAATGATGATGAATCAAGACGGACAGTTTGTGATTCAACAGAATACATCTTCAACCGGCCAGGTTACTCAAA
Source organism: Euryarchaeota archaeon UBA82 (assembly GCA_002496635.1). Lineage (GTDB taxonomy): Archaea > Thermoplasmatota > Poseidoniia > Poseidoniales > Poseidoniaceae > MGIIa-L2. Next base: position 6,784 of record DAKQ01000043.1, read on the forward strand.
CAACACCAAATGACACGGTTATCGAACCGTATTCATTCCCATCGACTGATGGTCAAGAAAGTGAATTGAAAGATGATTGA
>DAKQ01000088.1:0-1213 GCA_002496635.1 Euryarchaeota archaeon UBA82
TGCTGATGTTGAACCGTTCCTTGGATTCGAGTATGATTTCCTTATTGCTGGAATCGTCTTAACAATCGCCTTCTGGGGTCTTATTTTCTATTACCAGCGTAGCTTTGATTATGCAATTACGAGCAATGCTGTTATTTTCAAGCATGCATTCCTGCTAAGTCGTGCACATCGCAGAATTCTTTTCGATCGTATTTCTGAAGTTCAGGTTGAACGAACACCAATCGGAACAATGACTGGATATGCAACATTAACAATTCTTACAGATTCAGGTATTGGAATTGTAGAGGAGTCTGTTGGAGGCGGTGTCGGAGTTTCACCGAGTCCATCTACGAACGAAAATGACTCGAATGCTGAAAAGGCTGGAAAGAGTCTTCTTCGCTCCTTCTTCGCACTGTTGTTTTATCAAAGAACCGTACGCACAGTTCGTCCCGATCCAAAACATTGTTTCTACAAAATCCGTGGTTGGGAAGATACCAAAACATTACTCAATGAAATGCATAAAAAGCATAGTCAATCAACAAAACTTGATAATCTTGCCGAGATTTTGACAAAAGAAGAAGGACAAGACTGAACCGCTTTATTCAAAAGCCAATGGTTTGTCCATCGTACTGGAGAGAGACAGATGAGTGAAGAGATAATGGTTGAAGCAATAGAATTGTTCCGTTCAGGGGATTTGAAAGGAGCAGTTGAAAACTTAGAGTCTAAACTACGTTCAAATGGTGATAACGCAATCCTACAACATACATTTGCTGAATTTGCAAATATGTTGAATATGCAAGAACAAGAAGACATTGTCCCAGGTGGAAAGATCATGATGTCTTACAAGAAAGCAATGCAACTCGACGAAGAAAATGTCGAGTATATCGCTGATTTTGCTTCCTTTGCTCTTGAATGCCGACGTGTTCCTGTTGCGGTAAAAGAATTCCAGCGATATGCGAAGAAGCTCGAAATTGAAGACATTCCAGTTGATGACGCACTTTACCAAGCGAGTCGTAATCTTGTTGATGCGATTGAGGTTATGGATCCTTCACGAAAAGCACCAACGATTCAACCTTGGCTCAAGCAAGCCCTGATTTGGGCTGTAGGTGGACTGGGATTCACTCCTGAAGAAGCCATTGAAGTTCTCGGAAGCGATGACTGAGGCGAACTCAATGTCAGATGCAGAAACACGTCTGCATTTTCGAATTGGCTATCTCGGCGATTCATATCATGG
>DAKQ01000088.1:1574-4466 GCA_002496635.1 Euryarchaeota archaeon UBA82
TTTCAGACTCTTGGCTGGATCTCAAAAACTGAGGAAGAGCACAACCTCGTTCTTTCAAGTCGAACAGATGCTGGAGTTCATGTTAGAGTAAATGGTGGAACTGTACGAATCTCCAGCGATCTCTGGAAAAGTATTACGCCTCGAAAATTTATCCGAGCGGTTGATGATTTATTGCCACATGATATAGCATTCTTAGATGTGAGGGAAGTTGGATTTGATTGGAATCCAAGAATGGCATTGTATCGAGTCTATCGCTACAGATTAGAAGGAATTGAATTCTGGAAAGACCCAGGAGAAGTTCTCTATGAATGGCTTTCACTGTTTGAAGGAACCTACAACGCAACTAATTTTGCACGACTTGAACCTGGAAAGAATCCGATTCGCACCATCCTTTCTTGTAAACCTTGGATTGTTGAAGGAAGGACAGTTGGATTCGAGATTATTGGTGAAGCCTTTCTTTGGAATCAAGTTCGAAGAACTGCTATGGCTATTCACCAAATGGCACTTGGTGAAATCACTCCCGAGCAAGTCAAAAAAGCAATCGATCATCCTGAGATAAGTGTTGACTTTGGTGTCGCTCCTCCTGATTGGCTCATTCTTTGGGGTGTAGAGTGGGAGGATTCTCCGATTCCTGATTCTTTCTCGGAATGTAATCACTTTTCTCCTCCTCCACCACCAAGTCGTGCTGCAGAGCGAACGATGAGAAAACGTTGGCGACAAGCTGCAAAAACTGAGATAAAAACACTCCTGCATCTTGAATGGATGGAAATTGGACGTTTACCTCTGGCCTTCCATTCAAACTAAACTCTCGATTTTTACGTTGTTAAGAGATTTGTTTAATTGGATGATAAACCACGAGTCTATATGGGGGACGAGCGACAAGAGGCTCGAATTCGTAAGAGGATTTTCGCCCTCCTTTTGGCAATACTTTTCCTTTTACCTGGTTGTTTAGATGGGGATGATTCAAGAAAGAACGGTAGTAGCCAATCCTTATCTGGAGAAATTACTCTTGATATTTGGCACACATTCGCTGCAGAAAGTAAGGAAGAAGAAGTGTTCACAAATGCTGTGAAGGAATTTGAGCAAGACAATCCGAATGTTACTGTTGAGATTACAATGGTGCCATTTGGTAACGCAGATCAATTGTTTATGACGGCAGCCCAGGGTGGTCAAGCGCCTGATTTGATGCGTTTATCCAGTGATCAACTTGGAGCAATTGGGGAAATACGAGTTGATAGCCTTCCTCTCTTAGAGGATTTAAGACCGCATCTTACTCCACAAGATAGAGCCAAATTCGAGGAGCGTGCACTTGAAGCAATGCGGTATGGCGAGGCTCTGTATGGTGTTCCAGCAAGCCAAGATTGTCTCTCATTGATCTATAATAAAGCAATTTTTGATTCTCAAGGGATTGATTATCCCAGTGAGGATTGGACACATGATGATTTGCTCATTGCAGCCCAACAATTGACCTATCAGGATGTTCAAGGATTGGCTCTTCCAGTCAAATCTGCATATTGGTGGTTCCCTGTACAGGAAGGCTTTGGCGGTTCACTCTTCAATGAATCAGGAACACCCACCCTCGATTCAAATGGTTCTGCTGATGCAATGGAATGGATGCTTGATCTGGAATTAGAACATGGCGTTGTTGCAACAGGTACTCAAATTGAAGGTATGAAGAATCAGTTTATTTCTTCAAAAGCTGCTATGATTATCGACGGACCGTGGAACTGGGCAACCTATGAATCGAGCCGTCTTAGCATAGGTCAAACAATTCTCCCTGTTGTTGATGATACAGGAGAACGTATGTCACCTCTCGTAACATACAAAGGATGGTCTGTAAGTAAGCAAAGTGAACACAAAATTGCAGCAGCAGAATTAGCTTTGTGGCTATCTTCTGCAACCGTCCAGAAAGATTTTGCTCTTGAAACTTACACGATGCCAACTCATTCTCAATTAGAGAATGATGAAGATATTCTTGGTAATGATGTCATTCGAGGGTTCCTTGATCAAACAAAACTTGGGACTCCTGCCCCAACAACTCGGGCTATGTCCCTTGTTTATGATCCACTTTCTACTGCCTTTGAACAAGCATACAGTGGGATTTCATCAACTGAAAACGCACTTGTTAACGCAAATCAAGAACTTGTTTCTCAAATGAAAGATTTACAACAAGCCGCACCCTTGGAACCGAATACGGGTTATCGGACGATTTCTCTCGAATTTCAGTTGAACCAAAACCTATCCAATTACAGTATTTATGTGGATGATATACTTCACACGCAATTCATCGTTAGTGATGAACTTGGAATGATGAATTCAGGATATGACTCTTGTCTATCGAACGGTGAAGAGCTCAATCAACTTGGGCAAATACGTGTTCTATCATCAACCAATACCAATCTCAATTGCACGTTGACAGGTATGATTCCAAATGTTGAGCACAACATCGATGTGTATGCGGATGGTGAATTATTCTATTCGACCACAGGTAGTACATCTGTTTCAGATCAACGACCAAGTGCAGGAAATACATCTCCAGTTATGTTTGCTTTAGGCGCTATTGTTCTTTCACTGATCGTATTGCTAAGTTATGGCAGATGGAGAGATCAACGTTTGAATAGAACAAATTCACGATTAGCGCATGCATATATTGCCCCCGCTTTACTCGCTCTTGCCGTTTTGACTTTTTATCCCGTTATCTATGGCTTTTGGTTGTCATTTACAGATGCAGATCAAACACATCTCGGAGAACAATCGTTCATCGGGTTGTCTAACTTCTGGGACGTAATCACTGCATCAGGTTTCATTCGTGTCACTATTTTCACATTGGTATGGACCGTCGTAAATGTCAGTGCTCACATCGGAATTGGATTGTTCTTGGCTCTCCTGCTA
>DAKQ01000026.1:0-11428 GCA_002496635.1 Euryarchaeota archaeon UBA82
TTCATCGTCTTCAAGCATGAATAGGTATGGGCTAATATCTGTAAGCCAACGACCTTCACGACCATAGGTTGTAATCCAACGCATGAATTCGATTCCACATACGGATGAATTATTTGAATCACAGATGTAGAGGTGAGCGAGATAATCCCATTCGTGACATCCACCATATGTGCCATCACTGTTCTGGAATCGATTACTTCGATCATCACAAGCATGCTCATGAAAAACCTCGAGTGTGTCATAGGAGGACATATTTTGAGGCATACTGAACGTAGCATTTCGGTATGAGTTATGATTTGAACCCCACCCTCCCGAATGACGTTCAAAATCATACAGGCTTACGACATCAATACCACTATCCTGCATGCGGATTTCTGGCTCAAATTCTGCATTCCATTGATGCGGTTCATACGCATAATGGCTAGGATCATTTGTTTGAGTAACCCATGCATAGATTGAACCCGTTTCTCTTGCTCTCTGGAATCGATCAATTCCCATAAAGAATGGGCTATTTGTGTTTGAAATCATCTGTCCTAGTCCACCTTGGATGTTACTTGCATCCATATCGATGTAGTGAATTCGTCCTGACCATTCTTGTTCTTCACTAGGGTTTAGTCGTGCTTCGACATCACTCTTTCTCGATGTTATGTCATTATGATATGTTGAATCAAATGAACCATAGAAGAGATGAGTATTGGTTGGAAGATTACGGATGAATGTACCTGGATTTGTTGCCCATGTACCTGAATTTGAATTACCACTTGAGTCTGTATATTTGAACATGAAAAGATAAACATCATCACCTGTCCACTTGTTTTGGAATGTAAATGTACCGTCAAGGGTTGGGACTGTGAATGTTGGAACAATATCCATTGGTCCATTCACTGTAGTCCCTGAAGTCCAAGGAACTGATTTCTGATTAATTGCACAACCTTGGCTATCAATGGTCCATCGTGATGGGCTATCTGCACAAATATCGACATTTGCAAACACTCCATCTCCATCCAGATCAGCACACCCTGCAGCATTGACAGTTAATCCAGCCGGTGTTCCTTCACATTGGTCAAGAAGATCATTGATGCCATCTGAATCAGTGTCTCTTTCAATGGCTGCGCAGCCGTATTCATCAACATCTGAAGAACCTAAAGGCGTGTATGGGCATTGGTCTAAGATAGATCCTGTTGCATTAAAATCGTTAACAGCATCATTATCATCATCGTCATCTTCAGTGGAATCAAAACAACCATCCATGTCAAAATCAGTGTTTACGTTTCGTTGAAGAATCCAGTTTGTTCTCCCTTTCGGACATAAATCTGACGTGTCATCTTCGCCATCATTATCATCATCTGAGTCTTCTATAAGATCATGGCAACCATCTTGATCCCAGTCTAGGTAAAGATTAGCTGGCCAGTTAATCTCGCCATCCTTACAGGAATCCATCACGTCAAGAATTCCATCACCATCATCATCAGCATCCTCACCATCATCCATACATCCATCTTGGTCACGGTCGTTTTCTTGATTGCTCAACCATCCAATTGTTGAAGCACACGAATCATTGATGTCCAAAACACCATCGTTGTCATCATCTTCATCCTCATCATAATCTCGACAGCCGTCTTGATCAACATCGCTCGAAGAACTTGATGCCCAACCATCACTTTCACCAATACCATCTGGGCAAAGGTCTATCTCGTCAAGTATTCCATCTCCATCAATGTCATTGTTTTCAATAATCATTACAGAAGTATTGCTGTAAGAGACAGTTTGGGTATATTCACCACACGTTGCTATACTGGATATGACGAAACTCTCTTCTCTTTCATCTAAACCAGTCAATAAATGGGTAAAAGAACCATCAGATTGAACTGGAATAGTAATCGAATCGATAGCTGATGACAGATCTTGTATTTCCATAATCAAAGAACAGGTGGAAACATCTTGGTGTAATATCTGACCTTGAATTTGGATAATTGGGGATTCTACAACGATGTATTGCGGGATTATCAACGAGGTGACTCCTTCATCAGGAACTGAAATCGTTAATGTGTTTGAATACACATATGAAGCGCCAGTTGACAACGTTAATTCAACATCAATGGTGAAGATGCCGTGTTTTGAAGGTTGGAGAATAATGGAGATGAAAGTATCTTTTTCATTCATTATCACATCAAGACCATCTGCCTGATTGTCTTCATGATATGTATTCAAAACAGCATCATAGGTCCCCTGTCCGGTTGAATTCAGAAGAAGTTTCAGTTCTATGATTTGATCAACTTCTCCACTTGGATTAATGGCGTCCCAGCTTGGGTTGAGAGTATATGGCTCTGGTTCTACTGTTTCTTGTTCTTCTTTTACTGGATCTGTGCCAAAGCACCCTGATAACATTAGCAAAGAAAGAAGAACAGCAGATACAACGCTTTTGCCCATGATAGTACATCCATCCGTAGGAATTGAACTTAACGCTTACCGATGTAAAAATGCTCAGTCCTTGAATCGTTAACATTTAGATTTTCTAATTCGATAAATAATGGTGGGAAATTCACTCGAATTGGCATAACCCATAGCAGTGGCATATTTTTTTTCCTTTTTATTTTTATGACAACTTCCCAATGGATTCTAAGTAATTCAGAATTGACTGAACCAGGCCAGTTATTTTGTGGAGGGGATAGTTCGAATGTTCCATTCTCATCAAGTACTTGGCCCCCACCTTCTTCTGAAAATCTCATAGGTCGAAGGAATACGCCGCCTGGTATGTCTTGTCTTTCCATTGGCGCATCTTCGCCTCCAGCGGTTCCATCATCGAGACCTTCCTCCCAGTGATGCGGCAGTGGAGTTGAAAGTCCAACAGGTGGTTGATGGTCCAGTTTCCTTCCAGACAATTCGACAAGTGCTATTCGGGAAGGTGGTAACGTGCCTACGTGCCAATGGATTGATATTGATTTCCAATCAGGGCGTCGTTCAGGGATGATGCATTTACCCCTGAGCGATTGTCCACTCTGTATTCCTTTTTCGAGTTCAAGAATTGGAGATTTTACTGGATTTTTAAAGTAATCTTGTTGCTTTTTAAGATCTAGAAAGTTTGCAACCATACGCAACAGCAACGGCATGAGAAGGAAAGGTACGACAACGACAGTCAAGACAGGGTAATCCAACAGCCCCAATCGAATACTTTGGGTTCCTAAACTCGGAATACCTAATGCACTTAATATGGGCTCTACGAAGAGATAAGTGAGTGTTATGAGGAGTAAGATTACTGCGAAATTAATCAATCTTCTTGCTACCGAGTGTAGGTTGTTGGGTATGATGTACCAACCACTTCGTTGTTGATCTACAAGATTTACGAAATTTGAATCATCTACTAGAGTTGACGATTTTCCATTCCATTCCGAACCTTCTTTAGAAACAATTGTTCGTTCAAGCAACCATCCCTCTTCACTCTCAATTCGGAATGGAGGATACTTTTGTTCGATCTGTTCGGTCGTTAAGTCTATGCTGACCTTTTCTTCAACAATAGGAACCGAATTGGCTTTCCAGCGCTGATGGTCAAATGGTGGATATCGGACCTTGTGAATGATGTTCCATTTCCCCATCGATGCCACCTCAAGCAAACAGTAATTTTATCCCTGCTTGAAACGCTAACTTTCTGAATGCAGGTACTTTTCGCAGAAGAGCCATTCCTAGAGGGACTGGCTTTTCGATGTCACCAACTGAGTTGATTAATGCAATGATTTCAGGTTTAGCAAAATTGGCGAAATGTTGGTCTAGTTCTTCATCGGTCCTTGTCGATACGAGTAAATCACGTAATGCCCTAGCTCTGTCCTGTTCTTTTTTCATTTTTGGCCATGAGTGTTTTGTGATGGACTTCAGATCCTTTTCAGTGAGTTTATTGTTATTGATAGCGATTACGAGATTATCTACGATTGATGAGATTTGCTTGAATCCAGGGCCAAGCCCTCCTCCAGTAGTTGGTTTTGCCATACCTGCTGCATCTCCGAGTACCATCACTCGATTTTTGTAGGGTCGGCGTATCATCCCAGAAGGTACAGGGCCACAATATCTTGCAGTTTCCTGTATATTTTCAAATCGTTCCTTCCATAGTGGATGATTGAGTAAATCATTGTAACAGTCTAGAATACTTTTACCATCCAGCATATCTGCTTTTGACCACAATCCAATACGATGTGTATCGTTTCCTGAAGGAATTACCCACGCAAAAAATCCTGGAGCAATCTCAGATCCACTGTACATCTCTAGCCATCGGTTCTTACCTTCATATCCAACGACTTCTGATTGGAAACCAACCATCATTTCCTTAGGACGTCCCATTTTGAATGTTCTTCGAACCCATGAATGAGCTCCATCACAGCCGATAAAGAGTTTACAGGAGACATCTTGTTCCTCTTGAGTTCGTTGATTTTTGATTGAAACGATGACTCCATCAGAATTTATAACTGCATTAGTAGGCTGAGATTCAAGTAAAATATCCGCTCCAGCCTTCAAACCTTGTTGGACGACTTCCTGATCGAACCGCTTTCTACAAACGACATATGTTCGCAAATCACCATCCTTTCCAACTGGGACAAGGGTGCCTGATGGTCCATGAATTAACGCTCCATCAACATCCTGAACAACTGTTCCATAAGCCTCAACTGCATGCATAGCGCTAGGTGTTACAAGGCCTGCACATTGAAATGGTCTTCCAATCTCTGTGTGTTCCTCAATCATCAGGACTGACAATCCCCTTTCACATAGAAGGCGTGATGCATAGCCTCCAACAGGTCCAGCGCCGATAATGACGACATCATAATCGTAGTCCATGGTTCCTTTGATGGGCCTGACTTCATGAAGTTTCTTCCGAATTCACCGTTTAGCGAACCGATAACCGATTCTCTGATTCTTTTTCAAATACAGAATGGCAGTATATGGATTACCTGTTTTCTTAGCAATGAGATCGTCGAATGGTCCTACTTCCCCCTTTTCGATCAATGTCTTGGCTTCCTCTCGGGTGAGTTCCCTCTTGCCGATTTCACGAGGAATGTCAATTTTACATCCAGATGCACTGGTTTTTGGTCGATAATGCGTTTCAGTCTCATAGATTTCAGTCTTAAATTTAGGACATATTGCAACAATGCCTGGCTGTACTTCGAATCTTCGGGCATCTGCAGCAGGTTCTCTTGGTGGAAATTCAAATCCAACTTTATTACCATCCAACACAAGATATGCAGGGAATGGCCTTCCTCTTCTCGAGATGAAATTATCGATGAGAGGTGATTTTCCATCAACTAGAATTGCTTTTGCCTCAACAGGACTGATCTCCCTTTTACAAATTTCTTTACCGACACCTCTGAATTTACATTTTTCATCATCGCATGCATAGTGTGTATCAGTTTCACGTATAGTACCGTCATCACATTTTGGACAAGGGCAGACAGCTTCATCAGTGTTCTTTGCACGTGTGCCAGATGACAATGCAGAGGTGACCTTTCCAGAATCGTCAATAGTAATTGTCGTTGTATATGACTCTCCATTACGATTGAAAAATCCATGTAAATCTTCAATCTTCTTTTCTTGTAAGAGTCTTGAAGCAGTTGTTCTATCAAACCAACGTCCACTGGTATCTTTCCAAAATACGAAGGAACACCCTTTGTCTTTTCCTTCGTTCTTTTCACAGGTGTATGAAAGAGCTGTTTCAGTAATTTTACTCTTACACAACGGGCACTGTCCAATGGAATCATCTTCAGTGAATAGGTCACCTCGCTCATGATCACGAATTTTGGTAACGAGATCATTTGTTTGGTCTATTATTCGTTGCATATATTCGCTAGCAGCGAGTTTTCCTTGTTGTACAGCGATAAGAGCGGATTCCATTTCACCAGTCAATTCAGCCGATGTAATCCATTCAACCGGAATACGCCTTAGAATTTCGATAATTCTAATTCCATGAGGGGCAGCGTTGATTGCTCCGGATTGTTGTCTTGAAATATACCCTCTAGAGAGTAATTTTTCAATGGTATCGGCTCTCGTTGCAGGTGTACCCAATCCTTTATCAGACATCGCTTCCGCAAGTTCTTCATCCTCGATTTCCTTGCCAGCTCGCTCCATTAAGGTCAACAAACGTGCTTCCTTGAGACGTGAGGGGGGTTTAGATTTGTCTTCTTTCCATGTATGCTCTTCAATTGTAGAAGAAATAGGGTTTGATTCCAGTGTACCCCATCCGTCAGGGAAATTCAAATTCTTAGGAACGACTTCTCTCCAACCAAGAGTTTGGTATTGCTGTGCTTCTCTGACGAAAATTTCCCCTCTCAGATTGGCTGTTCTCTTTTGTTTCTCAATGGTTGATTGAGGGTACCATGATGCTAGGAAATTTCGAACAATTAGATCGTACAGTCTCTTTTCATCATTCGACAATGATCCTGAGGGTGCCTTGCCTGTTGGAATGATTGCAAAGTGATCGCTTACTTTAGCATCATTGAAATTCCTCTTTGCATTTTCTAAACCTCCATCTTTCAAATGCTGGGAGAATCCAGAATATTCAGATTGGTTACCAATATTGGTAATTGTTTCGTTGATCGCATCAGTCATGTCAGTAGGTAAATATCTTGAATCAGTTCTAGGATACGTCGTTAATTTGTGTCGTTCATAGAGTGCTTGAGCAACATTTAGAGTTCTTTTAGCAGGCCAAGAAAACATAGAGTTGGCTTGTCTCTGAAGAGAAGTCAGATCATAATTAAGCGGTGGTCGTTCTCTTCCTGTCGACAGTTTTTCACTAACTTCTGCATTCTTGCCAGAATCAAGTAATGTTTGGATTCGATCTTTATCTTTCTGAGTAAGAACCCAGTGTGCTTTGACATCATCATCTGATTTCCCACCTTCCCAACGTCCGCTCCAGGTACTTGTTTTGTTGGTAAATGTCGCATTGAGTTCCCAATATGGAGTAGGAATATGCTGAAGAATTTCCAATTCGTGATCTACAATGATTCCAAGTGTAGCTGTTTGAACACGACCAATAGAGATTGCTTGCTTTTCGGTCCTTTTCTTGGGTAAGAAAACTTCAGCAACACGTGACCCATTCATACCTATGAGCCAGTCAGCTTGACTTCTGCTGTAAGCAGCATCAGACAATGGCTTGAATTCGTTTGAAGACCTTCGTTCATCCCAAGCCTTCTGTATTGCAGAATTTGTCATTGATTGTAACCACATTCGAGAAACATCGGTCTTGATTTTGGCATGATTATAAATTGTTTGAAAAATTAATTCTCCTTCTCTTGCAGCGTCACAAGCATTTACAATTTCAGTTACTGATTTGTCCTTCATTAATTTCTTAATCGCAGTTAGTTGTTTTTTTGTGGATCCAGATTTTGGTTTGAATTCAAATTCATCTGGAATGTAAGGTAATCTGTCGGCAGTTTTTCTCCAATTCTTAAAATCAGGATCATAATCATCCATGTATTTCAGTTCGAGCATATGGCCAACTGCCCATGTCACAACAATACCGTCTCCTTGCCAATGGGTACCTTCCTTTTTGGATATGCCAAGCACTTTGGCAATGTCCTCTGCAACACTGGGCTTCTCGGCGAGGACAACGATGCTCATCATTTCATCCGGTTTGTCGACCATACTTGAAGGCTCGCCAAACTTCATTCTCAACAGATACCTTACGGTATCTAAAGAATTACTCTGAAAATTCCTGCAGATTATTTCTACTCAATATTTCATCCCAAACATCTTCTTTTTCTCGAAATCCACACCCGTCGCATCCAGGATAACCTGCGAGAAGTAATTCAGAACACATTTGTTCGAGTAAGGGCAGAACAGTATTGGTTCTTATCGGCAACCACAACGTTTCATAGGATTCAGAAATCTCTTGATTTGTCAGTATAACTTGGTTTTCCAAATCCTTGACGATCAGATATTCTCCAATAAGCAAGGACGGAAATGTGATTCGTTGAGGTAAAGCATCACTCATATTGAGAATAAGTCGATTCCATCGTTCGTGAAATTGTTGGGGAATCTCAATCAAGATTTCTCCAAGAGAGAGAATTCTTCGTCCAGCCTCCCGCAGTGCGAACCAGAGTGGGGAATTCTCCTCCATGACACTCCGAATCAGCGCAAGGCTTGAAGGATATCGGTTCAAGGGGAGTTTATGGGGAGAATCTTCAGGCTTATTTCCCGGCCGTTATTATCGGTTCAAGATTCAGAGAAGGCTCATGGCCGTTCTTTGCTCATGCTTAGGATCCTCTCTTCAAATCCCTTGACACGATTTATTCTTCGAACATTGTATAAACCGAATCATAACCTGCCTATCACAAGGTTTGGAATTAACTTTCAACACCCATTTGGCATAGCAGCTGGTATGGATAAGCGTGCAGAAGCGCTTAGAGGATGGGAATCTATTGGCTTAGGATTTTCAGAAATAGGGGGTGTGACGATGTTGGAACAAGAAGGAAATCAGAAACCTAGAATGTTTCGAAATGGAAAAGACAGAGCGCTTGTCAACAGAATGGGATTTAATAATCCAGGTAGTGAAAAGGTTGCTCTACGCTTGAAAAAGTCACGAAAATTCAATCGACAAATTCCAGTCTGGGCTAATCTCGGAAAATCTAAATTGACTCCATTGGCTGAAGCAAAAGATGATTATGCAACCACATTAAGACGACTATGGCGTGATGTTGATGTCTTTGTGATCAATGTCTCCTCTCCAAATACGCCGGGGCTGAGAGAGTTACAACATGGGGACTATTTGGCGAGTATTATCAAAGAATGTATTTCTGAAAATTCAAAATCAGCAGATATGTATGGAGGAGAGCCTAAACCTATTCTCATCAAAATCGCTCCTGATTTGTCTTTATCAGAATTAGAACAGATTCTTGATATTACTCTGACGGAAAAAATCGATGGGATTGTGGCAACCAATACAACACTGGAGCGTCCAAATGATGTGGATAAGACCTACCGAGAAAGTGGTGGCTGTTCTGGAACTCCCTTAACAATACGCAGCACTGAATTAATTCATCACATTTTTAAATACACAAAAGGGGAACTACCAATCGTCGGTGTTGGGGGTATAATGTCCTCCGAGGATGCTTGGGAGAAAATTATCAACGGGGCATCACTGCTTCAAGCATATGCTGGATTTGTTTTCGAAGGCCCTGGATTAACCAAGGAAATTGTCAAAGGATTAAGAAAGAAATTACAGAAATCAGAATTCAAAACATTAGAAGATGCAATTGGGTCATCAGTAATTCTGGAATGAGAGCAGATATTGAAATAGGAACTTGCCTAGGAGTGATTGAAGAGTATGCTGTCATATCGTGTTCGACTCATGCTCATTGGTGGAGTCGTGACAATTGCACTCCTAGGGACAATCTTTCTTCAAGCACCTGCGCCAACATTAACTGTTGAAGAATTACTTGACAATTCATCAGATCATTTGGATGAAGATGTTGCAGTGCGTGGGGAAATCATGGATGGTTCAATCGATGAATTGAATATGACATTTATTTTAGAAGGCCCAGATGAAAATCTTCTGGTTGATTATTCAAATGCTGGTTCAATTTCAAATGGCTTAGGCGATAATAGGACAGTATACGCTGAGGGAACATTCAAGGAAATCAATGGCAAATACGTTATCGAGGCTGATACAATCAAGACTTCGTGCCCTTCTAAATACGAGGAAGAAGCATAAGTTGCTTCATCGTTTGATTGAAATAGACCTTCTCGCAGGCTCAGGTGGGATAGGTGGGGAGCTAGGCGTACCCTGTACCACAAATCGTCTTTATGGTGGGCTGAATGCCTCAGGGCGGCGAAAGCGGCTTTTGGGTTCCTGTATGCGGACGTAGATGTCTCGCCCCTACATGATCCGGGTGTTGAGAACCGTTTCCGGAAGGAAACGGGGACCGAATAACCGGGGGAACAGGTCAGGCCGGGAACGGAGCATCCCTACCTGGGGCCATGGATGCTGTAGGGATTCGGGACGGAGGAAGTGTGCAGATTTGGCTCAAAAGTACGAGCGTCCACCTGAGGATTCCCACTTTCAAATGTCAAATACCACGTCAGAATACCAACCCGGGCCTTCAAATGATGGTACTTCAGGCCAATCCGATGCTATTTCTTGATTTTGTTTCACTTCCATAACAATCAGGTCTTGACGGGTTACTGCCTTGATTTCCACTTCTTTTTCAATGGAATCAGATGGAATCCAAAGGACATGAGCCTGAAGATGAATCGTTTCTTTGTCCGCAGTAATTCGAATAGTGCTTTCAACCATCCACTTTCTTTCGACTTCATCTTGATACAATACTTCTTCTAACCATTTAACAAGGAGAATACTATTCATTTCTTCATGAAGTGGAATTGAAACATTCCACACAGAAGAATGGTGAACTAGCTTTGGAATTATTTGAGCAGATTCAGAGTCGATCAAATAATTTTGCATTCCGTAGGAAGTCTCTTCAAACAGTCTCTCAAAGGTTGCTGCATAAGAGCGTAAACCAATATCTGCAGTAGTTGGTCTTAGCCATGAACTCATTTCCTCGCCTCAGCGTTTGGATACTTGGAGACTCCAAGCAATTTCTCCAATTCGATCGATCATATCGTCCAATCGTAATACAAATCGGTCAGTTCTATCCGCAGTTAGAATACATTCACTTGCGGCATTTGCTAACTGAGCGGTTTCATCCACAGTCAACCCCAATGAGATCGCTGTAGCGACCGCAACTGCAGCAGCGTCTATCAACCCAATCATTTGTCGAATATCTTCCAACATACATGGAACATGTACCGTGTCAGCATCCTTTGAATGAATGGTGACTCCATCTTGTCCTTCAAGAATCACGAGATGTTTCCAATCATTCGATTTCAGTAATTTGACTGCAGCATCGGTACCAGTTGGTGATCCCAATCTTCTTCGCATTAATTCAAGCCCTTTCGATTGGAACATAACCCAATCTACACCTTTAGTTCGATGGAGTCCTGTCAATTTAGGATCGGCAATAATTGGGACATTTTGTGCTTTTGCAGCGGCGATGAGTCGTGCTGCACCTTCATCATTGAGGACACCTAATCCATAATCAGATAGGATGAGGCAAGAGGATTCAGGCAGAGCATTAATTGTTTGATCAATGAGTATTTTGGATGCATGTTCAGGGATTGGGTTTTCGTCTTCAATATCCCAGCGTAGAAGTAATTGTTCGCCACGTACGAGTCCTTCTCGAGCTCCCAATAAGCGTGTCTTGACAGTAGTAATCCTATCTTCCAAGACCGCTATACCTGACGTATCAACTCCTTCTTCATCGAGCATATCCAAAACAGCAAGTCCAGGAGCATCGTCACCTATGACTCCATGAAGTTGGCTCGAAAGTCCAAGTGAATCAAGACCACGAGCCACGTGTGCAGCAGCTCCTACATCCTCATCTCTGGAAATCTC
>DAKQ01000026.1:11794-28997 GCA_002496635.1 Euryarchaeota archaeon UBA82
ATGTAACAATCCATCATGATATCACCTACAAGTAACACCTTTGACGGTTTGATTGATTTCAGATCATTTTCCAGTTTACGTAACGCGTCATGAACACGTGCATCATCATCATTCATTCCCATAGTTTTCCCTCTTCAAATATCATCTTGTAGTTCGGCCAAAAGCGTGGCGTGATCCTGCTCTGAAATGTTTGTCTGTTGGCGAAGTGTCGCCAACATTGCTCCTTCATCTCCGGTAATAATTCCATCTGATAATGCAGTTCGCAACACAGATCGATAGGATTCTAATTCTGGAGGAATGAATGGTCGCTTACGGGCTTCATTTAACAATCGTTCATGGGCGGCATCATCGATATCAAATGCGACTTGGACTGTCTTCAATAGTGCTTCTTCTTCGCTATGGATAGTACCATCTACGAGTGCTTGCCTTAACATATCGAGGTATATCTCCTCTGGAGGAGGTACATTGATCTCCCTACGTGCTTCATTTGAAAGTCGGCGGACACGATCTGGATGCATCCCGAGAAAGTCAACGACTTCATTGAGTAATAATTGTTCATCCTTGGTTATTCTTCCATCTTCCCATGCACGGGCAAACATTCTACGAACCAACGCTTCTCCTGCTTGTGCATCGAGTGATGCTGATCCTTCTGGATGAGATACTGGCGATAGTACGGGGTTTTGATGATAAGCAAGTTGTTCATCAATATGTGCTAACGTCTCCAAAGGGGATACTGAAGATTTGAATAACGATTCGAGTAAAACAGTTTTTCCGTCTGATCTTACAGGTGTTTCTCCTATCTTATCTCGTAGAGCATTTGCCCTTTCTCTACCTTTTGGAGTTAAGGAATATACTCTTCTTTTTTGACGGGCACCAGGTACATGTCGACTTGTATTATCGATTGCATCCTGTTGTTCAAGCCGCTTTAGAGTACGAGGGACATGTTTTCTCTGAACATGAACTGCTGCTGAAATACCGGCTTGGGTTAACTCTACAGGTGCTTCCCATACCCCTTCTGGGAGATGGTGAAACATCAAGTGCAGAAGAGTTCGCTCTTCTGTTGTTAGAGTGCCTAGAAAGCCGCTAACCATGTTCCTCCCCCGTGGTTGTATGTCATGGTGGTAGTCCTTAGGACAATCGGTTCAATCGACGAAACAATATGTGTGTTCCATGACGAGTCGGTATGGTCCGACAACAACGTCGTTACAAACCTCGCGGTCGTTCAACTCGGCCAATAGGTCCTGATGTAGTCAAAGAACTACCAGGGAAAAAGCCATTCCAACGACCGAAATTCGATGGTGAAAACTGGACTCTTAAACCACCTCTGGCCACTCGTCTTTTCGAAAAAAGTGCGATTGGTCGTAGGAATTCAGACGGTACGATTTCATTAACATCTGCTGAAGTATTGTACTGCCATTGGCATCGTTCTGTTCCACTACCAACATTGGATTGGCTCGAGAAGGAATTCGATCGGAACCCAAACTTGCTCAATGAGGCAGTGATTCTAGATATCGGGCGACGAGGTGGAGAAATGGTTGTTCCTAGTGAGAATTTAGAGGGCGATACACCGTTTTCATCGTGGGGCGTTCGTTGGGGTAATAATCAAAATAGATTCAAAGAACCATGTCAAGCATACGTTAAAATGGCATCAACCAATGACGAATTTAGTTGGACTGATGTCTTTGATTGGTGTATCCAGTCATCAAAAAACAATGTGTTAGCTGAACTTTACGTTATCGATGACGAACTTCACGTCACTGGTTATCGTGTAGATTTGATTCAACCAGAAGGTACCAATAAACGATGGACAGAATTATCTGAACAATCTCAACAATTTGTGGAGGAATGTTGGGCGAAGAAACGGGTTTTAGAAAAGGGCGCATATCTTCCATACGAAGGCGACTGGCCCTGGTCTCAAATTGGATTTGACCATATGTCTGGGCGAGTATTACGTGGGGAGGAATTTGAATATGTTCAAACCTGCCTGGGGGACAAAACTTCATCTGATTCTGATATTGTCTTGATGGATGATTTACTCAGCAGAGGCTTATTGGTCCGTCCTGGATTCAAATTTGGATGTAAATGGCGTGTCTATGACGGAGACCTCGAAGAATCTCACGCTCCTTGGCTGATTCAACCAGTTCACCATGCCTCTACATCATGGGAAGGTGTTTGCCTCTCCATACGTCTTGCCGAAGGTGTTCACAAGGAATGGGTTTGTGCAATATATTCCGATAATCAATGGAATTATCTTCGCATAAAACGTTGGTTACCAAAAAGAAACTAATCAAATTCAAAGGTTGTTTCCTGCTCTAATTTGGTCTCTTTTTTCTCATTCTTAGATCGTATGTCAGCGAGATATGTCACTGCAAACCAAACCGTACATACTGCAAAAAAAGCGCCGAGAATGGTTGATTGCTCATCCAAAATTGGAATTCTTGATTCAGACTCTGCCTGTAATTCCACATCGATTGTCCACGTTTCACCATTGAATGATGTCAAGAGAACCTCTCCAAAAACGAACATATTTGGTTGCAATAACCCATTAGGATTGATTTCAATAATAATTGACCCCGTTCCGTGGGTGATCGTCAATGGTGAATTAACAGTGCCAATACGGGTTATTGGGCCTCGTAAATCTACTGAAAAGGTTCCACTTCCCCCGCCGTCTCCAATGTATGGAATTGTGATAGTGGAGGAATCGACTGAATCAATCTTCCCTTCAGTATGCATTTTATTTACTAATGGCTGGGTTCCGACTGTAGTAACAGTCGTCCGAATATTGATTGGGAATTCATCGCATAAAATTATGCCACTGAATGTAGCGATCGAATCAACAATACCTTGATTCGAAAATACACCTGTAATTTGATTATCCTCCACACTTGAATTCAATGAAAAATCGATTGTTCTTCCATCACTCCCAGTAAGCATACCTGTGCATGATACTGGTGCTTGTGATTCAGTTATTCGAATCGGAAAACCCTCGCCTTGGAGCATTGTTAAGCCATAATCTGGCAAGTCGAGTGAAAATGAAGGAGAACAATTTAGTGAATATATTTCGATTCTCCATACATTATCAACAATCGAAACATTAGCATGCCATGGAACGAGCACTCCATCATGATCACGAATCTCTATTCCCAATTCTCCAAAAGTATCCCCCGGCTGGAATAAATCTTCGGACACACCATCATTTATTCCTTGCAATTGTTCGCCATTCCCATCCGCTTCTATCACGCGCAAATAAGGCCTTTTTTGATCTGTATTCATAGCATTATATTGGGCATCTCCTGCGGTTTTATCCTCAAGGAGAACTAAAATCCCTTCACCTGGAAGAGCCTCATCAAATCCATCTTTGGATCTCTTTTCAAACCATACAAATTCCTCTGTTCCAATCTGTATCTTAACCCGTGCTCCACCATCACTTCTGGACTGTATGTCAAATGCTGGGCCAATGCATGGGCTTTGTGTAGTTGATGGCCATTCTAGATTCAGGTTGACCGTTGCATTATGGCCAATAGTTTCCATCGTTGGTCCTGTAGGAAGAGATGGCTTATCACCACCTCCATTCCAATTTCCACTTGCCATAATGTCCCAAATACCGATGCCTTTCCATGAGCCACTGTATCCTGAATCATGGACTGGATAGAGATCAAATGCTCCAAATTGATGCATCATTTCGTGGAGTATGGTGCCAATTCCATTCGTACCATGGCGAAGGCTTGACATTGTGTAGTGCTCTATGACATATCCATCTATCGAGATTGGACTCTGAAATGTTGTAAAATGAGACCAAATTCTGCTAGTTGACCCACCGCCTTGCTCTTGAGAAAGTGTTGAATGGACGATTAGGAATCTGTCAACAATTTTATCCTCGTTCAGATCATACTTGCTCCAATCTTCAACGTTTAGATTATCGACGACATATTCAGATAATTTTGCAGGCATAAATTCAGTACCCTCTCCATAATCACGACCGTTCTCTCCGTCTTTACCATAATATTGCAATGGCTGTTGTGAACGAATAATCTCATCATGAACGTCAATTTCAATGTTCACTGAACGTCCTATGGCTTCTGTAAAATACAATTCTGCCTGATTCTCTAAGAGATTACCAAATGCTTGTTTTTGATTATTTTCAAGTGGGTCTGAATCAAAATCAACAAGAACAACAAGCCATGATTCATTATCCTCTAAACCCACCAAAGGAGTCTCATTCGATGTATTAGAATCAACTTCGATGTCAAATAAAGAATTGATATTAGAAGATAGTGTAAAGGATAAAACTGAAAGAAGCAGACAAATTATGATGCCTGATGCATTTGCCTTCCTCCCCATGGATGGATGAGGATGGGTTTTGGTTTCAAATATTGGGTTGGTAGCATCGGTTATTGATATTTTATTTCAAGGAATCTTTTTCTTGTTCCGTCCAAGATTGAACGTTTATTCTTAGGTTGCCTTTTGATTGCTCTCGCCATGTATTGGAATTGGATAATTCCAATCCTTTATACTGTGATTTAGAAAGAACTTTTCGAACACTTTCAATACGTTGCTTTCTATTCCAAGGATCTATGAGATTTGAGATTACGAGATTCACCTCATCCTTTAACTGTAAATTGGAGCTATGCAAACTTCCTTGTAGACCAAGTAAATCTAAACCTCTTAAGGAGCATTGAATTGATTGAATTGAATTCTTGAATGAATTAGGAAGTGGACTTGATGTACAACCGCCAATTATCACATCGGTAATACCATGATGGCTAATATGATCTATCAAGTCCTCACGTTCATTGTAATTTTCACAAAGTGCCTCATATCGTAGAAGACCCGTATTACTTGGTGATGTATCCATGGGATAAGCCACTCCTTGACAGGAGCAATCAACAAATGTAACGTTCCTACGTCTACCTTCATGATCAAACATTGGTTCTGGTAAATTAATCGCATGTGTCTTTCTAACGTTGGTTTTTATGACATATTCCAGAATGAGAATCATGGTTGTGATGAGTGCAATATTCGTCCCATTCCATCTTCCTGGAAGTGATAAGAGCAGGACAAGTCCCCCGATGCCATGTATTCTAATCCGCCACCAATCTTGTGTTGTATCTGTAATTAATCCAGTTGAACCAGCACTTATTGTTGCAAAAACAAGAATGAATCCAATGAGGCAAGTCCAGAATATTGACAGTGCAAATATAAACATTTGAACAGCATCGTATTGGCTTGTTAATCCAACTTCTGTATGCACAGAATCACCAATTGAATAGAGCATTGGTATCGCATAGAAGAATAGAATGCCAAGTAATGAATAGATCGAAATAAGTGAAAACACTGTCCATTTACGGAACATAATTTTTTCATTTTTTGTTAAACCTGGTTGTGCAAATTTATAAAATGAACGTATGATCAATGGAAGTATGCAAATAACTGCAAGAAATACTGCCGTGAGCCACCTAACTACGCTCCATGATGCAGGTTCATACAATGTAAGGCAATCATTTGTTGCGCAAGGATTCATACGATTGAGAAGCCATTGTAGGAGTTCATCAACCTGAGTCATAAAGAATCCAGTTAAGGTGATGATGAGTACAAATGCAAGTGTACCTTGTTGAGTTAACAAATTCAGATGTTCTTGAACTGTTAACTTCTGGTCATTTTCCAGTTGCAAACCACTTTGGGTTTTCAATGAATCAGCCTCACACTAGATCTTCTGGATTCGGTTCTGCCCTAGCTTGAACAATTGTTCGATAAACACCAAACATTGCCCATAGCGTACATACTCCGAGAAGGAAACTGTAGCCCCATGGTTGTGAATTATCAACTGCCCATCCAAATGCTAGGAGTAAGCCTAGACCGAGGATACCTCTTCTGATACCTTGTGGCAGAGCAAGTCGCATATCGAGGTGTTTTGGACCTCCTCCAAATTTACGTTCATAGAATTCCCCTTGAACAACAGCACCGACTAAGATGATTGCAAGTGTTGACCAATAGAAGAGATTCCCGTTGGTGAAAAAGTCATCCGCGATACCTTCTTGTCGTTCTGCCTCGACAACAGCAGGGTCAATGTCTGCAACAAAGAGTGATTCAAAGTCTCCGACGCTAATCGTACGTAGTGCCAAACCTTCTGCATCATCGTTTGTTGTTGAATCAGGAGCAGATATGAAGAATGATAGGATGTTCCATTTGTCACCTTCATTTGCACCATCTTGGCCATCGACTGCATTACCAACGAGAGTAAACGATACTTCTCCGACGTCTTCGTTAGGTGCAGTCCATGAAACAATCCACCCATTGCCGACTTCTGAATGAGAAACAGCAGTTGGTTCTTCAGGGACTTGTTTTTGTCCTTCCCCTGCGGTTAGTGTTCCAACACCGTAACTCCACAGCATGAAGCCACCTTCATCATAAGATGCATGTTGAAGGTTGATTGTAAAGTTGTAAGAAACGCCAAGATCATACGAACGGGGTATGCCAGAGATTGATACAACCACTTCGGTTGAGGGTTGGCCATTTACAGGTCCTCCAACTCCGTGACAAGTACAACCGCCTTCAACAGTCAAATTCCCCTGACTATTTTCCCAGGGTGGTCCATTGGGATTTGCAATGACTGGTGCAATAAGACAGACAGCCAAAAGAAGAATTAGTAGAGTTCGTGAACGCATGAGCCTTCCTCCAATGTTAATGCCATCCCTAAGAGACCTTTCAACGTTCCTTATACACCAGTAAATTAGATTTCTTTTATTGCATTGTTCAAACCAGTCATCATGGCCTTTCCATCACCAAAGAGCATCATTGTTTTGTCCATGTAAAAGAGGTCATTATCGACACCTGCATAGCCTACTGAGAGTGAACGTTTGATGATGACTACAGTACGTGCAGCATCAGCATCGATAATTGGCATTCCTGCAAGTGGACCTTCACCGCTTCGAGCAGCAGGGTTCGTTGTATCGTTCGCTCCGATAACTATTGCAACATCACATTCTGGGAATTCCGAGTTTATTTCATCCATTTCAATGAGCTGTTCATATGGAACATTTGCTTCTGCAAGAAGTACATTCATGTGGCCAGGCATACGTCCAGCTACAGGATGAATCGCATACTTGACTTCCGTATCGAACTTATCTGAAATCAAATCTGCAAATTCCTTGACTTGATGTTGACATTGGGATACAGCCATTCCGTAACCTGGGACGATGATGACCTTTTGTGCACCATCAATCATCATTGCAACTTCATCAGGATCAGAACCAACCTTTGTTCGAGTCAATGATTCCTTTTCACCAGTTCCTCCAAACGATTTGAACAAGACATCAGCAAGGGTACGATTCATTGCTTTGCACATAATGAATGTTAGAATTAAACCAGATGCTCCAACAAGGGAACCTGCGATGATAAGCGCTGAATTCCCGATAATAAATCCAGTAAATGCTGCTGCGATACCAGATAATGAGTTGAGTAAAGATACAACAACTGGCATATCTGCTCCACCGATTGGTAACACCAGTACAAGACCTAGCAAGCAAGAGATGCCGATGATACTCCACAGGTATGTGGTGTTTGTTGGGTCATCTATGCTCAAGTAAATGAGAACTGCAACAGCGATAACAAGCATAACCTTGACAGGATTCAGCCATGAAGGACCCCATGTTGGTGTCTTTATCCACTTTCCAAAGACGCTTACTCCGCCTTTGAGTTTATACATAGCGAGAATTGAACCTGTGAGAGTCATCCATCCAACGAGTGCAGAAAGACCAGCGGCGACCATAATAACGGTGATATCTAGATTCCCAGTTGGAATGTTCGATGAATCCTCCATGTACCTCCAAACTTCGGATAAAGCTACAAGTGCGGAAGCTGCTCCGCCAAAGCCATTGAAGAGAGCGACAAGTTCAGGCATCCCTGTCATCTGAACACGTACAGCCATGATGTAGCCGATAAGTGAACCAAGTACTACACCTGCTCCGATTAGAACCCATTCAGCGTCTCCTGCTAATTCCATACTTAGGATTGTAGTGAGAACTGCAACAAGCATACCGAGTGCCCCAAGTTGATTTCCAAAGGGAGCCGTTCTTGGATGACCAAGCTTTTTCAAACCAAAAATAAAGAGTGCGGCAGATAGTAAATATCCTAGAGAAACCCAATCTTCCATCTCAAGCACCTCTTCGCTTCTTTCCAGCAATCATATTCAACATTCTATTGGTGACAAGGAATCCACCGACAACATTGATCATCGCTAAAACTACAGCAACGAATGCAAGAATTCCAGAAATTGCTGTATCTCCTGCTTCGTATGCTACATTTGCTCCAATGAGTGCTCCAATGATTGAAATTCCAGAGATTGCATTTGCACCGCTCATAAGAGGTGTGTGCAGTGTTGCAGGTACTTTTGTGATCAACTCAAATCCAAGGAATATAGCAAGTACGAACAGAGTAATGTTTCCAATTAAAAATTCTGGTGTCATTCAATTGCACCTCCTAGGCGAGTTTGTTTTGGATGTAACTCTCCATCTTTGCAGATGAGGACGCCACCCATTCCATTGACGTAGAAATCGCTTCCTTCTGGAGCGCCTACGAGGATATCGTCTTCTTCTGAAATTTTTACTTCACCTTCATCGACAAGCGAAGTGATGAACGTGGTTAGATTGTTGGAATAAAGCATGCTTGCGGTTGTAGCAATAGTTCCTGGAAGGTTTGATGTTCCTACAATAATTACGCCATTGTCGGTTGTGATTACTTCACCTGCAACTGTGTCTTCGCAGTTTCCACCTACATCTGCATTCATATCGACAACAACAGCACCTGATTTGAAGTTTCGAACTGCTGATGAAGGTACAGTAATAGGCGCTGGGCGTCCAAAGATACGTGCTGTTGTAACAATAATGTCTGCATCAGATGCAACACCGCATACAGTATCGTTTACTTTCTGAATAAATTCAGGGGTGAGTGGTTTAGCATATCCAGCTTCATCTTCAAAGTCATCCATTCCATCGACTTCAATGAATCGGCCACCAACAGATTCGATTTGTTCTGCTGCGGATTTACGAACGTCTGATGCATAAACGACTGCTCCAAGACGCTTTGCTGTTGCAATTGCTTGAAGTCCTGCAACACCTGAACCCATGATGACCACCTTCGCAGGTCGAACAGTTCCAGCTGATGTTGTCATCATAGGAATTCCCTTAGGAACCTGTGATGCTCCTAGCAGTACCGCTTTGTATCCTGCAAGATTGTCTTGGCTTGAATTAACGTCCATTGATTGAGCACGACTCAAACGTCTTGGAATCATATCCATTGAGAGTAAGGTGATGTTGGCTTTGATGCAATCCTTGACATGTTGTGGGTTTCGGAATGGATCAGAAACACAAGCCAAAGTTGTTCCTTCTGCAAGCCCATCAACTCCAGGGAATCGGATGGTGATGAGGTTAGCACAAGCAAGAGCATCCTGTCGTGTTCCTACAGTTGCACCTGCCTCTGTATATGCTTCATCAGAGTAATTTGCATCCTTTCCAGCACCTGATTCAACAATGACTTCGAATCCTGCTTTGAGTAGTTTTTTCATGCTGGTTGGAACGATTGCAACTCGTGTTTCATCAGCGGGTTCTTTGAGCACTCCCAACTTCATAATTACACCTATGATTCGCCCACACAGAGGGGGTTCTTCAATACCACCCTCCATCCAGATGGAGAATTCGTTTGGGAACAACCATTTGAATTAAAGAGCGCCTCGTTCAGACATCAGATTGAGGAGAGAATTATGTCCCGTGGAAGCCGTAAAATTTCAGTAATAGGAGCAGGAAATGTTGGAGCAACATGTGCTTTTGTTTTAGCCAATATGAAGATAGCAGATATCGTACTTCTTGATATCTATGAAGGATTTGCAAAAGGAAAGGCATTGGATATGAGTCAAAATGCGAATGTTCTCAATTACAATGGAACAATTACTGGTACTTCATCATACGAAGATATTGCTGATTCAGATGTTGTTGTCGTAACTAGCGGATTTCCAAGACAACCAGGAATGACTCGAGAGGATCTCATTGGAAAGAATGCCGAAATTATTGCACAGGTGGGTGCGGGTATCCGTGATCATGCGCCAGATGCTGTTATCATTGTTGTAACCAATCCTCTTGACCTAATGACCTATCACATGCAGAAGGTTACTGGATTTCCTTCCAATCGTGTAATAGGACAAGCAGGTGTTCTCGACAGCGCCCGTATGGCTCATTTCATTGCTTTAGAGTTGGGATGTGCAGAAGAAGATGTTAGCCCTATGGTTCTTGGCGGTCACGGGGATACAATGGTTCCTCTACCACGATACACAACTGTAGGAGGTATACCGATTACACAACTCATGAGTCAAGAAAGAATCGAGGCGATATCCGCTCGCACAGCTAGCGGTGGTGGAGAAATTGTCAAGTTACTCGAGCGTGGTTCAGCATTCTATGCCCCTGGTTCTGCTGCTGCAATCATGGCAGAATCCGTTCTAAATAATCGACGTCGGTTATTGCCCGCATCATGTCATTTAACAGGCCAATATGGGCTTGATGAGGTTTACATCGGAGTTCCATGTTTGTTAGGTTCAAACGGAGTTGAACAAATCTTTGAATTGAATCT
The DNA here is from genome assembly GCA_002496635.1 of Euryarchaeota archaeon UBA82. GTDB lineage: Archaea > Thermoplasmatota > Poseidoniia > Poseidoniales > Poseidoniaceae > MGIIa-L2. The sequence goes on from DAKQ01000026.1 coordinate 22,412, forward strand.
CAGTGAAGGAGAACTTGCTTCTCTCCAAGAGTCTGGTAACTTCTACAAGAATCAACTTAAGGACGTACTTGGATATTGATTAATCTGATTTATTTGTTGGAATTTCTTTGATTCCAAATAGATATCTCGAAACCTTGGTTCTCTTTAAAATTTCAAAAGAGATCCAACAACCAAATGTCACCAATATGCAACTAAGAAAGACCGCGAAATAGTTTGTAATCCCCATTTTAGTTGATAATTTCAAAGCAGCGAAAGTAATTGGCATGTGGACGATGTAAAAAGGATACACGCCTTGATTCATGTAGGCTAAATTTTTGCTTGGTTTATTGAGAAGATGAGCCCCCCATGAAAAAACTGTCAAACACCAGAACCAAGCATGGAAACTATGAATGAAACATGAAAAGAGTGTCATTTGATTATGAATAATTCCTTGTTCAATCCAACCCCCATCAATGTAAGGGATGCTATCATGATGCTGCTGAATTCGAGTCCATGCAAACAGGACTGTCAGAAGGATTGTTATCCCACTAATTTTCAATCGATTGTTTTCTAAAAATGAATAATATTCTTCCTTAGCAACGATACAGGAATAACCGAATATGAAAAAACCAAGGAACCACAGCCATTCGTATCCGCTTCCAAGAAAACCAGCGATCCACGGCTTGAAGAGAATCTCTACACTACTCAATAAGAGTGGTATAATCAAGAACACACCAAATCCAAATCTCGAGGTAAAAATTGATTTGAACATTCTTGTTAATGCTCCCTTATGATTTTTCTGAACATAATGGAATATAGGAGTCATCAGAAGTGAATACAAAAATAGATTCCATAAGAACCAAAGATGGCCTAATGCAATTATTTTTCCAATGATCGGAATCCAAAATATGAACGAAGTAATCAAAATATGATAAAGCAGAGATGTTCCAATATCAGATACACTTTCATTATCCAAATCTACCGCTCCAAGAGCAATGCCACCTGCAAACCCGATTGTCCACATCCCAAAGATCATTGGAACCAATAATCGTTGTAATCGTTCGATAAGGAATTTACCCCATGAACGTCGTTTGAAGGCGAATGCTGTTCCCATACCAGAGATCATGAATAACGCCGCAAGTCTCCATTGATGCATCCAATGAAGAAACATGCTTGTTGGGTCGATAGATTCAGCTGTATAGGTATTTTCTTCAGCAGCCAATTCATCATTGTCAATATCATCGCTAGATGTGTTAGGGTTGATCTCAGTACCATATGTTGACCAGTAAACGCCTATGGCTACATGAAACGGAATCAATAATCCAAAGAGAATGACTCGCAACCAATCGATATCATAGCGACGTTGTACTAACTCTGAATTTTCGCTCACAGTTACTCCTCCATCCATCATGTTTTTCGAATAACAAGTGAATGTGTTTTTCCAATCGTAGTGGCATCATCCGGGGATCCTTCGATACGAATGAGTGATTTCCCCATTTTGTCTCTACTTCTCATGCGTGTCAAGATTTCTTGGCCTATATAACATCCTTTTGATTCATGAACTAAATGTTCCAAACGGCAATTAAAAGGATGTCTGGAAGGAGTGATTTCGTATTCTTGATGAGGAATTGAATGTTCAACACGATATTCATTGAAAGAATCTAACGTTAGGGTCGATTCAATGGTAAACGAAGTAGGAGCAACAATGATCCAACCTCTGAACGTACTTACAACCGTAATGTTATCCGCTTTGGGATATTCATCAAATGAAATATAGACATTATTGAATTCAGAAATATCTCTCATTGACACATCTTGCTGTAGAATCCTAGAGTTAAGATGATCGAGTAAATTCGTTTTGTATTTGTTATGGCCAACTAAAGCAATATTTTCTCCAACGACTATTACTTCAACCATATCAATGATTTTAGCATTTGATTTTGTAAAAACAGTCGTACAGGTTGATTCAACTTTATTGGTTGAAAGACCGTCTAGAAATTTGAAACAATCTTTTCCTGAAAGGAGCAAGACGTATGAATCGAGTTGAAACACTCTCATGAGGGTTCCTCATGCAAAGGATTCGCCACAACCACAGGAACTTGATGCATTTGGATTATTGATTTTGAATCCGCCACCCATCAATCGATCCACATAATCGACTTCAATACCATCGAGTAAATGCGATGATGCATTTGGTACGAGGACTCTGAACCCTGAAATTTCGATTTCTTGACAATCAATATCGGTTGTTTCGACGATTTGTAAATCATACATGTATCCTGAACAACCGCCTGATAGAACGCCCACAAGGAGTGCATGACTACGATCATCACCAAAGGCTTCTGTAAGCATATCCAGCGCTTTTTCAGTGATTGTTAGATTGACATCAACCACCTTAGGTTTGATGACTTCAATTGCTGGAGCAGTCTCGCACGTTCCACAGTCCATGTATACCCGAAAGGTCGGGGGAATATGAACCTGACTTCCAATTCACTTTCGTGAAAGCTTTTTCTTTCTCTCTTTTTCGAGGATTGTACATCGACGGATTTGTTCCTTAGCACGAGTGGATTCTTCAGGTGATAAACCTCGAGGCATGGCTTGTTCATAACACTTTATTGCATCGGCGAACCGTTCCATTTCTGCATATGCAGTCCCCATATTGTAGAGTGTTTGCCCTCTCACATTAGATGGATCAATCATCATGGCTTTGTGATAAGATTCTACACAAGCAGGATATTCCTCCATGAAATAATATGCATTTCCTCTTCCGTTCAATATGCGAATCACCATTTCATTATCGTTGGTAAATGATGGTAAGGCTCGGTCGAAACTCGACAAAGCCTCGCGGAACTTTCCATCTTCAATGAGTTGAACACCCTGGTTGTACCATGAAATGTCTTGATTAGCAACAGAACTAGATGCTACAGTCATTTGAGTGGATGAGGCAATTATTGCTGTAGCATCCAGGGCTGCTTTGGCAAGATCAACCTCGACTTTCGTTTCCTCTCTTATTTGTTGAACTCGAGGTTGGACTGGAGAAAGTAAAAGATCATTGGCCATTGATTTCTCTTCTTCTGAGACGGCAGATTCTGGTTGTGATGTTATGAATTCCTGCTGTACTGGTTCGAGAGGAGGTTGAGTGAATGTTTCTTGTACAAAAGATGGCTGTGTAGGCTCAGAATCAGTTTGTGGTTCTGATTGAATTCCTGATTCAAGATCGTTGGCTTTAGCATGGCATTTTTGAGCAGTTTCTAAATCTCCTGCAGCCTCTAGCGAACGTGCAAGACCTTTCCATAGTCCAGAATTATCTTTATCCGTTTGAATTAATTCTTTCCATATTTTTACTGCCTCAATATTATCTCCCTTCAAGGTCATCGCCCTTGCTCTCTGTTCGGATGCACCAGGAATTAGGAAATCAAGTGCATATTGGGCTAATTGCGGGGCTTCTGGCATTGTAGGTGGTATGCCAGTAATATTTTCCAAAACGGCCACTTCTTGTTCAGCGCATGTCAGCAGATGTTCGATGATTTCATTTCGTAATAAAGCATCATCTTGTACTTCAAGGAAAGCCATACCGTGGGAGAGAACATCCCCGATATTTCCTGAAGATTTTGCATAATCGACTAATTTCAGTCGAGCTTTTAGATGTCTCTTGTCAAGTTCGATTGTATTTTCAAAGGCTTCAATTGCCTTATTCTCTTCATCATTTCGGGCATAGAGCGTGCCTAAATTGTACCAACCACTTGCAACTTCTTCGTCCAGTCGAGTTGCGTGTTCCAGTGCAGCAATCGCATGCGTGTCGAGTTCCATTCGTGCCATTGCGCCTCCTGCAATTCTCCATGCTCCAGCATGATTTGCTCCAATCGTTTTCAGATGCGGCTTTAGTAATGCTAAGGCTTTCTTTGGTTCTCCTTGTCGAATCATTTCTGTTGCTTCAGCAGTGAGTTTATCCAAGTCTATTTCTTCAACAATTGGAGTGTTTTCGATTTCGGTTTCTATTGCTTCCTGAATTTCTGTTTCAATCTTCTGAGTCGCAGCAACTACTTCTGCTGCACTTTGTAGTTCTTCTTTGTCTAGATGCCCATCTCCATCGAAATCGTGATGGACGGCTTCAGATAGGATTGCTTCTGAATCTGTAACTCCTGAATCAGCCATTACGTTAACGAGAGTTGATTCATGATGTGATGCCTTTGTTATCGTAGATTTGATTGCTTCAGGCACCTCTTCAACAGAGGCATTCTTGGATCGGGATAGAACATCTGTGAGTGATGGATGGCCTGGGAAGAAATCCAAGCCCCTTCGAGCCATTGCTGCAGCTCCTACTTCGTCTCCAATTCTGTCAAGTAGAATTGCTAAATTGGCAGTTGCTGGTGCGTGATCTGGATTCAAATCAAGACATATTTGGAATGCTTGTCGAGCTCCACGTGCATCCTGCTGAGCTTCGAGTAGTACTCCGCGATTAAACCAAGCCATGTCACAGGAAGGATCAAGGGCAATAGCTTTGTTAAATGCAACAAGTGCTTTTTGTGGATTATTGGAACGGGAATGAGATTCACCTTCATCAAGGAGTACATTCACTTGGTCTTCTACAGATTCAGTTTCTGCAATTGATTCTGAAAATTCCTTAGCAGGTTGTTCTTCAGAGGCTGATTCGGTCTCTCCATCGGGCATATTTTGAGGCTCTTCCAGTTGCTTATTCTCCTCAGTTAGCCCCGCAGAACGCATTGCATCTGCCATATCGTTCATCAATGAGTTGGACATTTCTTTGTCGGCTTCACCATCGCTCATGAACTGCACCTAACCTTTGGCATGACTGTTACGGCATAAGCATTGTTCCTAATTGGTTGAACTATGATGCATGGTTTCTTCTATCACTTCTCATTGGGTTAGACATGGGAGAAACGCCATTACGAATTATGGGACTGTCAGGTTCTTATGGGAAATCATCAAAGAATGGAATGCTGGTTGATCTAGCGTTAAAAAAAGCCTCAGAATTGGGTGCTGATGTCATGTTTTGGGACTTAACCGAGCAACCACTCCCGCTTGTTGGGGCTGAAGGTTGTTGGAGTGATCCAATTACGAAGAAATTCCAAGAAGAAGCCTCGAATTGCGATGGATTCCTTGTTTCTTCTCCTGAATATCATGGAACGATGTCTGGTGTTATGAAGAATACATTTGATTGGGTCTACGAAAAGCATGTCGGAGGGAAGGTATTCGGTCTCATGGCCACTCTTGGAGGTATGGAAAATTCAAACACACTCAATCACATGAGAATCATGGTTCGATGGTTGCATGGAATAGCCGTAACTCAGCAACTTGCTATTGGACACGTGAAAGAGGCTTTTGATGAAGATGGTAATCTTGTTAATGAAGATTCAAATCAACGCTTACAAACCCTTGTTGAATCAGTACTTGATACTGCTCGAATATATCGTAATTCTCAGTGATTATATGCAACCGAACAAACCATTCTTTGAGGATGAGTTCGGGGGGAGTTATCTTCTTCTTGAACCCGGTTCATTCATCTTAGGCGATCAAAATGGTTCTGGACATCCGAATGAACAGCCATGTATTGATGTCACTTTATCCGAACCCGTTTTCCTAGGTGCTCGTCCAGTAACTCAAGTTCAATGGTCAAGTAGGATGGGTTCGAATCCTTCGAAATTTCAAGACGGTTGGAGTGCTGGTCTTCGTCCTGTTGAAAGTATTTCATTTCAGGAAGTACAAGAGTTTCTGAAAGTTTTGAATTCTGAACCCTCATCCTATCTTGGATTAAGTGGAGTGTGGCGACTTCCTTCCGAAGTTGAGTGGGAATATGCTGCCAAAGCAGGAACGACTACCAGATGGTCATTTGGCGACAAGGATGCAGAACTTGATGCCCATGGATGGCATGCAGGCAACAGTGGCGCTATGACGAGAGAAGTAGGGTCTAAGAAAGCCAATCAATGGGGTTTCTATGATATGCATGGTATGATTCATGAGATGACTGCAGACCATTGGAGTAAAGATCATTCAAATCATCATCGTGGACAAAGACCTTGTGTACATGCAAATGCTGAACATCGGGTTGCGAAAGGTGGTTCATGGTTTACAGAAAGCGATTCCTCAAGATCCTCTTCCCGTCGAAGATTCAACACAAGTGAAGGAAAGGACGGAATTGGCATACGTCTCGTGTGGGAGCCAACGGAGATGAATCAATGAAGTATTTTCATAATCCGAGATGTTCTAAGAGTCGTCAAGGTTTGGCATATTTATCAGATGATGTAGAGATTGTATTGTATCTGAAAGAAGAAATTGCTGCTTCAGTTTACACTTCAATGATAGAGCGATATGATGGAGCATTTCTTGATTTACTACGCGTTGGTGAAAAACCTGCAAAAGGTTTGGATTTCTCATCTTTGGATATTGGAGAAATAGCAGAATTCCTATGCCTCCATCCAATTGTTCTCCAAAGACCAATCTTAGATGATGGAGAATCAGTAATCATTGGTCGGCCAGTTGAAAATATTTCTCGGTTTTTGGGTAATTAGTCTCCATTTCGTTCTTCTAAATCCACTTCAAAGTTTACTTCATCTAACTGCTGGTTTGGAGGAATATGACCTGGCTT
>DAKQ01000026.1:29385-35526 GCA_002496635.1 Euryarchaeota archaeon UBA82
TCCAGCTTGTGTTCTATGGACGACTGGAGATACTTCTTCATGATATGTTTGGCTCATATATTGGCATATTTCTTCGAAAGTTCTTTTCCCGTTACACAATTCCCAAAGCACACTGTTCTTATCCAGAAGCGGCCGACGTAATTCCTTTGGTGCACGGAATAATTTTGCAACAATCTTTTCAATTCTACCAAATTTCTTTTCAAATCGCAAAATTACAGTTTTCCCAGTAACTCCTTCTAAATCTGGATGGGAACTAGAATCTCCAGTGCGGCACCACCAAACAGGTAATCGTGTAGGGTACATTTTAGCCCATGGATGTTGTTCCACAGTTGAGAGTTCCATTCAATCACCTCAAAAATCAGTCCATGTCCATGTGACGAGTGTGATCATAGATATGACGCCGAGCATAGCAGACAACTTTGTTGCCTGTACACGTTGTGTGAAATTACGTAAGTACCAGGTTAATACACCGAATATTGCGACACATACCCATAAGATGTACCATAGTGGCTCATCTCCGTCCATGTCTGCTCATTGGTACATAGGTCAAGGCTGTTTCCCTAAACGATCAAGATATTGCTGTCCATAGTGTTTCCATTGTTCCACAGACCAACCATCTGGTAAACCTGTCTCTGGCAAGACTGGCGACGTTATTTCATGGTCAACAATGGTTTGTTCTGTAGGGGCAGTTGTTCCCGTACTTACTGGAGGTCCGTTCGTAATCGGTGGCCCATTCGCGACCAACATGTCGTCGGCTTGAATTTCATCGTCATCAAATTCACCACCAGTTCTTCTGCGAATAATAAGAGCGATAAGCATCACCATAAATAGGGCAATTCCTCCAGTAATCATCGTAGGTGCATTAAATTCCATGTTCATGAAAACTTCAGTATCTTTGGTCTCTGAGAATACAATTATTTGGGAATATGTTGACGAAATTGTATCGTCTTTTGTGGACATCGATATGGTTAATTCCCCTTCTAAAGTACCTTGCAATCTATGAATTGTGCAAATGAATTGCTTCTCTGAAGCCTCTCCGCGGCTGTATTGAAGACTTACATTCAAAGGTTCAGTTTGTTGAAACAAATTTCCATTGCATATCACTTGCCATGTTTCTGGATGACGAATTGTTAATGTAAGGTCTTCATTGAATGTTGATTCACTTGTTAGATTAATCCAAAAACCAGTTCCTGTTGTTTCGGATTCTATTGGCGTTGTTGGAAGTGGTGAAACTTCCAAATTCACCTCCCTTTGCTCATCAACAAGGATCAAATTTTGATGCTCAATTGTGATGATATTCCCCTCATTATCAAGTCCACCTTCAACATACGTTGTGATTACAATTCTTGTATTCAATGGCACATTTGGTCCAATAATAAGGTCGATTATTACGAGTTTAGTATCACCTGAACTCATTGGAAATGTAAGCGGAGAGTTGGGAGTGGTTGTTGGCCCTCCAACACCTGCTGTGAGGAATGCTACAATGTCCTCAGTTGGTGGTGAAGTAGATACATCAAATCCTATTTCCATATCAGATTCCAAAGCATTCCCAATATTGGTAATCGTCCCATTGATGGTTACAGGTGAATCGATCATAGCATGAATATCTTTTGATGAGCTGGTATAAGATGGGTAACGTATACTACCTGTCATCATCATATGGGTGATAGAATTATCAGACATATCTGAATCTATTCCATTAGGTGTTACTTCGATGATGATTTCATGTAATTCACTCGCAGATTCACTCATTGGAACGGAGATAAGAATCTCAACAGAAGCGGTATTATCACCAATATATGACACCGAAAGTGGAATCAAATTGCTTTCCAAAACAAGACCGTCTTGACGGAGCATGAACTCCCAACTATCTGGAATACTAGGGAGACTTAACTCAGCAATACTCGGTCCATTCCCGTTATTTATTATCTCAACCTGAATTGAACTCATCGCTCCAGGACGGAGCCATTGTTCACCTCCGGATAAGGATAAACTCAGATCATGGATGGTGTCGATTAGTACGCTATCGTATTGGTCTCCTGTGAATGAAGTACTGCTTCTCGTTGAGGTTGCAATGGGTTTGAATACTGGCGCAGCATCATTTGCCTGACCATTGCTTGGCGCCGTAACAGCGATGTAAAATGAAGCAGTCATGCCGGGGTTAATTGCTATTGGAGGGCGTATTTCAGGTTGGATATCCCATCCAATTTTTGGATTAACATCAACAGATAATTCAAAAATATCCTGCCGAGTTGCTTGATTGGTTATTGTATAAGGGACATGTATTGTCTCTCCCGCAGAAATTAGAATAATCGAGTCAGAATCGCCAGCAAAATCAATCTCTGCATAAGATACCATAGATGCTTGTATTGTTATCGCTTCAGTAATTGTACGGCTTGTGTCGTTTTGTGCTGTTAAAGTGAGCCAAAAATCACCAGTTGTATCAGGAGCAGCATTACTTGGAACAGTCATTAAGAATCGTACATTCATTGGTTGATTTGGAGTCAACCTAATTGATGACATTTGATCAAAGGACAATGAAACACTCCATCCATTGGCTAAGCTTTTCGACTCAGTATTCAAATCAAAAACATCTGTTGCTTGACCAATATTACTTACTTCAACCTCAAAGAGACATGTAGATCCTGGCGCGCATTTTGGTTTGAAATCAGGTTGTTGGATAAATGGGATTCGATCTGCTAGCACCTGGAATTGCATAGGTTCTGCGGCATAGACGGTAGGTTGCTGCACACTCGTTCCCAAGAATGTCATTTGTGTGAAACCCGTTGTTGCATTGATGTCCGGTTGGATTTTTACATCAATTTGTTTCGATTCACCAGGGAGGAGTGCTACGCCAGTTGAGGGGTTGACACCAGCTCCTGATGCATATGAATACGCAACGTTCCAGTCTTGAGGCAGGTTGAGTATTGATGGCGAAATAAAGTCGGATATGTTTCCTGTATTCTCAAGATTCATTGTGATTTTTCCCCAAGAACCCGGTATTGCTCCTATGGTTGAAATTCCAGTAGCTTCAAAATTGTATTCCTCAACACGAGCAGATTGATCATAAATGATTACGATATCGTCAATCCAATAACCATTACTTGTTCCAGAACTGTCACTGGTAAATGTAAATTTGAATTGGGAATTGGAATGCAGATGTTGGTTTGGATTGACTGGTATAAGCGGAGTAGTATGACCCATGTTCGAATTTGATATTGTTCTCCATTCACCGAGATTGACATCGACTGTACCCGCTATTGTTGCTAACTCATCCCATGCCCCATTCAGATTTTTGGCGTACAATTTCAACTCATCGTTGGTATCAGCACTCCCTGTATAGAAAAAGGAAATACCATTTGTCATTAATGGATTATACACAACATCGCTAAAATCTAAGATTGGAGTGGTCAATGAAGATTGCATGTTATTGTTGTATGAACCAGTGCTTCCCTGTCCAATGTGGCACGAACTGCCCATACTCAAAGCTGCATCCGAATTCATACCCCATAGTGGTCCAGTATTCCATCCTACAAGTGACGTGCATGTTGAATAGGAATATGCTACTGTATAATGCCTAGAAAGAATATCATTTCCCATATTATCATCCACTGCGCTATGAGTTGAACTTACTCTAAGTGTGTGATTCCCTGAGTAGTTGACATTTACATTGAAGAACGTAGCAGTGCCCTGTCCACCACTGGTTAATCCATTCATCGTTATCGTTCGATTTGCTAATTCAAATTGTCCGTATTCGTTGTGTAAAATCAACAACTGAAGCGTTATAATGCTGGAGGTAGCGCTTCCTTCGTTACGGACAGTCACCTCAATATCCATGGGCGTGGAATTAACAGAATCTGTGACATATAACTCAGCAGGTCGATTGAAATTTGCAATGGGATGATTTGATGAGAACATTTTGTATTGATTCTCATCGGCTAGATTCGAATAGGTAATTGAAACATCAACGGGTGTGATATCAATGCCAGAATTCTTTGGTGCAGAAGAAGTGATGTCCTCATTCAGGATTGAAGGGTCTGAAATTGATTGAAGCATCAGGCAAAGAAGAACGATTGCCGCAGAAAGACTTCGCCCCATGGACAAGTATTCACCCTCGACGTATTTGATTTATTCGTCAATGGACTCTGATTCGGCCAATTTGAGTTTTTCCTCTCGTTTTTTATCCTTCGCTCTTGCTGCAAAGTAAACGGTAAATGAGGGTATTAGGATCATTGAAAAGCAACCAACTACAGCAGCTAGAGCCCATAAAAATTCAGTCGCAGCATCGATTGAATACACTTCGATAGATGAGAATTCTTCGTTGACTGTGTGAATCACTATAACCGGTTGGACAGATTTGTCTCCAGGCTCCTTTATTTCAATAATGAGTTGCGGTGATCCATGCAGATGATCAATCTCTTTCCTTGCTTCCTGCTCTGCTTCCTGTATGTCATCTGCATACACAGTTCCATTTGATCTTCTTGCGGGGTCGGTTGATGTAAGCGAACGTAATTCAATACTGGAGTCTTCGGATTCCACTTCTATAGTATCACTATGTTGGCAATGCTCTGAGCATCTGAAATCGACTTTATCGCCATTTACTGTCACCTTTGCATCTTCGACTCCAAGAAATTGATGGCTGTAGAGTTTCGCTGTGTTTGATAATTTAATGATTGCACCTGACGCCAAATCATCTATCGACATGTTTACCCAAGTCAGATTTTGAGCATTCACATCAAGAACGGTTGTCCAGTACGTTTCGTTATCGATAACCTGCTTATTCAACTCGATCTCACTGAATTCAGTATTTGTAGCCTCAGTTTGATAAATATAGTAATTTGGTGAAACCGTCGCTCCATACACGGCATAAGAAAGCATAAAAATGAGTGTTAAAGAGAGCCCAATCAACGTTCTGAGAAGGTTGGGGTTCTGTGCTAAAGCCTTCTTCATCAATCCCTCCAATCAGGCCTGATTCAAGAAGACTTGCACTCATCCAAAGGACAATATGCTCATCATTTTAATCTCGGAATCGCCCGTTTTATTCAAATAGGGGAGACAAGTCGGAAGGTTGCTTGGTGTAGACATGACGACGTTTTATGATGTTCCTGCAAACTTTCTGATTCCAGCTCTTGCTGAACAATTGAAGAGCAATGCCTCGATTTCAATGCCAGAATGGGCTCATGTTGTAAAAACCGGCTCCTCTCGAGAGCGCCCGCCAACACAAACCGACTGGTGGCACATCCGTGGAGCAGCAATGTTGCGTAAGATTGCTCGTCAAGGACCAATTGGGGTTACTCTTCTTTCTCAAGAATACGGAGGCCGTAAGAACAATGGTTCCAAGCCAAACACACCTGGTGTCGGATCACGTAAAGTCATCCGTGCAATTCTACAACAACTCGAAGAGGCTGGTCTTGTTTCTATGCAAGCAGCACGGGTGATTGAACACGAAAACAGAGAGCCAACTCAACTTTACTCTGGCCGTATTATCACGCCAGCTGGTCACAAACTCTTGAATCAAGTTGCTCTCGCAGTTCGTCCAGAGGTTGAAGCAGCATATCCAGGACTCGATAAGTACTGATGGAAGTGAGTGGGTGGTTTCAATGGTCGATAATACGTCTTCAGAACTTGAAGCGTTTCGACTACGACGTCAACAAGAACTTCAACAACAATTAGCCCAGCAAGCTCAGCAACAAGCTGATGCAGAAGTTGAATCACAAGCCAAGGCTGTTGAACAACAAGCACTTGATTCCGCTATGCGCCAAATCTTGTCGCCTGAAGCAAGAGGGCGATTAGCCAATGTTTCATTGGTCGATCCTGCCCGAGCTGATTTGCTAAAGAAGCAACTAGTTAACCTTCATCAAGAATCTAAAATCTCTATACCTGTTTCAGATGAACAACTAAAGAGAATCCTAACCAACCTATCCAAGAGCCGCCGTAGTGCGTCTATCCGTCGAATCTGATGAGGGGTGCTCGAATATGTCAAAAAATAAACCAGCAGCAAAGAAAATTCGCCTAATGAAGGCAGGAAAGCAAAACCGACGTGTACCCGTATGGGTTATGCTCAAGACCAACCGCAGCACAGTGTCGCATCCAAAGCGCCACCACTGGCGCCGTAGTAAACTACAACGATGAGGTGATATG
>DAKQ01000086.1:0-2287 GCA_002496635.1 Euryarchaeota archaeon UBA82
TGCAAGATTATACAGGAATACCAGCGGTAGCAGACCTTGCCGCTATGAGAGAAGCGGTAAAAGAAAGAAATAAAGATCCAAAAAAAATCAATCCTTTATCTCCTGTAGATTTAGTAATTGATCATTCGGTTCAAGTAGATGTATCAGGCTCTCAAAGCAATGCTTTGGATCTAAATTTAGATATTGAATACCACCGAAATATGGAACGTTATACCTTCCTGAAGTGGGGGCAACAATCGCTCAACAACTTCCAAGCTGTACCTCCTTCAAGAGGAATTGTACACCAAGTCAATCTCGAATTCCTTGCCAGTGTCGCTCGACAAGAGGACGACGTTTGGCTTGCTGATACGTTGGTTGGAACTGATTCGCACACGACTATGATCAATGGACTAGGTGTGCTTGGCTGGGGTGTCGGTGGAATCGAAGCAGAAGCGGTTATGCTCGGTCAACCGATTTACATGCTTTCTCCAGACGTTGTTGGTGTTCGACTCGTCGGCTCTCTCAACAAAGGAGTGACCGCAACAGACATGACACTTCGAATTGTCGAGATTCTTCGTGAGCATGGTGTTGTTGGAAAATTCGTCGAATTCTTTGGTGAAGGAATGGTCGCTCTTTCTCTTGCCGATCGAGCAACAATCGCAAACATGGCTCCAGAATACGGTGCAACCTGCGGATTCTTCCCTGTTGATGAGCGTACCACAGAATATCTCCGTCTTACTGGCCGTGACGAAGAAGCCGTTCAAGGGGTTGAGTCATTTGCAAAAGCACAGGGCCTGTGGTACAATTCCGAAGACGCTGAAAAATCCTATACTGCAGTTTTAGAGCTCGATCTATCAACAGTTGAACCCGCTCTTGCAGGGCCTAAAAGGCCCCAAGACCGTGTTGATTTGAAGAGCATGAAATCGCATTTTGTCCACTCCTTAACACATGAGGTTGGGCATCAAGGTCATGGTCTACAAGCATCAGATTTGAATCGAGGATCTATTGTTGAAAGAGATGGTGAAATGTACGATCTCAATCATGGAGATGTTGTTATTGCTGCAATTACATCCTGTACCAATACGTCGAATCCAGATGTCATGCTCGCTGCTGGGCTTGTCGCTCGAAAAGCACGAAATCTTGGATTGGATGTCAAACCATGGGTCAAGACCTCATTGGCTCCTGGTAGCAGAGTCGTAACTGAATATTACGAGGCTACTGGTTTACAAGAAGATTTGAATGCACTTGGATTCCATAATGTTGGTTATGGATGCACAACATGCATCGGAAATTCGGGGCCATTGTCTGAAGAGATTGAAGCAGCAATCGATGCAGAAGATCTCATTGTCGGAAGCGTCATTTCTGGTAATCGAAATTTCGAAGGCCGTGTACATGGTAAAGTCAAAGCCTCTTACCTCGCTTCACCTCCGCTGGTTGTTGCTTATGCTATCGCAGGTTCACTCGAAATAGATTTGACCACCGAACCTCTTGGTGTTTCAAAGAATGGCATGCCAGTCATGCTTTCAGATATTTGGCCAAGCGATGAAGAAATCGCAGAGGCTCGTTCAGTTATCACGCCTGAAATGTTCAAACAACGATATTCTGATGCAATGAATGAGCCTCGATGGGATTCTATTCCGTCCGAAGCAAGTCCTCTCTATCCGTGGGAAGATGCTTCCACATACATACGACTCCCGTCTTTCTTCCAAGATTTGTCTTCTGAAGCAGATCCGATTCAACCCATTAATTCCGCAAAGGTTCTTCTCAAACTTGGAGATTCGATTACAACAGATCACATTTCACCTGCAGGAGCATTCCCTGCGGAAGGGCCTGCTGGTCGTTGGTTAACTGAAAGAGGAGTCCAACAGGGTGACTTCAATTCATTCGGAAGTCGTAGAGGTAATCATGAGATTATGATGCGTGGTACGTTTGCAAATGTTCGAATCCGCAATCAAATGGCTCCAGGAACTGAGGGTGGCTTTGCCCTTGATCATGTAAGTGGAGAAATAACTTCAGTTTACGAAGCTGCAATGAACAGTGATGCCCCCATGGTCGTTCTCGCAGGTTCTCAATACGGTACAGGATCTTCACGAGACTGGGCTGCTAAAGGAACGTATTTGCTCGGTGTAAAAGCAGTGATTGCTACCTCTTTCGAACGAATTCACCGCTCAAATCTCGTTGGGATGGGCGTTTTGCCATTGACATTTGTCGAAGGAGAATCTCACGAGGCTCTCGGGCTTGATGGAACTGAAATGTTCAGCATACCTGTCACAGATGAGGTTCAACCCCTCCAAACACTTACTGTTAC
>DAKQ01000086.1:2666-11242 GCA_002496635.1 Euryarchaeota archaeon UBA82
GAAGTTGAATACTATCGAAATGGCGGGATTTTGCATACCGTTCTTCGACAATTGGCTTCCTGATGTTGTCGACATATTGAAATGAGAGAGAAGGAGTGAAAATCCATGGCCTCAGGAGATGTACGATTTGTTTTCCGTTCAGAGGAAACAGATGTCAACGTAACAATCGAA
The DNA here is from genome assembly GCA_002496635.1 of Euryarchaeota archaeon UBA82. Lineage (GTDB taxonomy): Archaea > Thermoplasmatota > Poseidoniia > Poseidoniales > Poseidoniaceae > MGIIa-L2. The sequence continues at coordinate 2,838 of DAKQ01000086.1, forward strand.
GGGCAAAAGGAATGGGTTGCTCAGATTGTCGACGAACTTGGCCTCTCCGATGTCGGCTTAACAATGCCTTTGGGAGGGGCATTCACACAATCATTGATGTCAAAATCTTCTTCTGAAGAAGGCGATGTTGAGTCTGAACCTGAGGCGCCTTTGGATATGGGCCCAACGCCTGACCCGAGCAGAATTCCGACAGTTCGCCGTCCAATTGGAGCATTGAATATTGAGGCTGAATTAGAAAAAATTGGCCTTGAACCTCCTAGTGAAAATGATGTCATCGAACTCATAGAGGCGTTTTCAGATCTCGAAAAACCTCGTCCTATCCAAGGGGAAATGAGTGTTGACCCAATGGCAGAAGCATGGCTTCGTGAATTAATGCGTCTTGTTGTAAGAGATGGTGCGAGAACAGCTCTTGCTACAGAAGTTATTGAAGAAGTCGCAAGTTCAAAACTTGGAAGTCGAACTGGGGTGGAATTAACTGTCTGGTTGGAGTCGTTATTTGCAGCAGGAAAACTGGTGAAAATACATGGTGGAAATGCCGTTGGTTGGGGTCCTTCGCCCCGTTGGCTCAGTTAGAAACAAAACAACCAGATTTTAGTATATTTGGGCTCTAAACCCCGAAGCGAGACATCAAAGGGGTTATAGTGGAAGTATTACTGGCTTAGATGAGTGATATTGATGCAACCAAAGACGAACCAAATCGGAGCAAAACTTCGAAGTGTATTTCTCGTATTCATAATGGTCATTTCGACCACAGCCGCCTTTGCGACAAATGCCAGTGCTTCAGCAGCACGTAACTATACAACAAATCGTGATCCGATTGACATCGGTATTGCAGATTTCAACTGCGATGGCTTCAATGATATGGCTATCGCAACCGATGGTACTCACACAATTACGGTACTCAACAACGACGGAACAGGAGACTTTTCAGAGCGGTACGATACTTGGGTCTCGAAGAACACTTCTCGAAATGCAGAGTGGGATGAATTCTCGAACGTACAATTCCTTGAAGTTGGAGAGTTCACTGGTGATTCTGCACCAGATATCGCAATCTTCCAGAGAAACAATCCATTCAAGACAGACGATAACGGTGCTCCAGCAGGTGAGCCAGGTAATCTTACAATCCTTGAGAATGATGGGTGCGGATCTGATTCGTTTACCATTGGCCAGAGATTCACTCACTTCTGGGCATGGGATCTTGTTGTTGGAGATGTAAACGACGACGGAAACGACGACGTCCTCATTCTTGACCTACTCAGCGATATTTCAAACCAAAGAGTTGTTACATACATGGGGCCTATTTCCCAAAGCACAACACCAATGGTCACTGCACTTGGTGCAGCCTCAACCAACGCCTACCGAAACCTCGAAGTTGGAGATTGGGGAGAAGGGCAACAAGGACTTGGTAGCCAGTGCTACGATGAAGACATTTGGCTCCTTCGAAGCGAAGGTGTTGATTATGCAACAGGCCAAACAACCAATCCTGGAAATGATGACAATGTAACCGTGATCGAATTCAACTGTCAAACAAACCTTTTCCCACAAACCTACACCTTCTCAACAACCCCTCAAGCAGGATCTCACGTCGTTAACATGGCGAACACATTCGGCGGGTTGGATATTGGCGACATGGATGCTGACGGCGTCATTGATACCATCGCAATGACTCAAGGCAACCTGGAGAACATCACCTTCTCAACATCTTCGGCTGTAGGGACTTGGTCTTCTCCTTCTCTTGCTTACTTCGGCCCATACATCTCTTACGATGTTACAGTGGCAGACGTTAACGGAGATGGTGAGCCAGATTTCGTCAACCCAACAGTTGCGTACCAACAAAATACATCTGACTCAGCAGGTGGTTCAACCTCATCCTTCTGGCTTAACTTCCCTACTACTGTACAAGTAACGCTCTCTGACGGAGGCGGTGGACACGTCACACCTCTTTCCTACGAGGCTGGCCGCAGACCGAATATCGCTGTCGTAGGACAACTTGCAGGAAGTGCAAGTTCCGCTCCTGATATTGTAGTAGGTCACTCTTCTTACGACTTTGGAAACTGGATTGACAATCTCGGATGGGATGGGCAGAATGATTATGTCACCGTCGTAGAAATGGACAGCAAGGATCTTGCTGTAACAGACATTGAGATTGCTCCTGTAGACCGATTCTTTGGAATCGTTGGAGAAGGTACACGAGACATCAACGTTACTGTAACAAACACAGGGATGGACACGTTAACTCAATCTGCAACTCTCGATGTCGAATTGAAGATTGTTGACGAAGCCAACTCATCCAACACAACTGTGTTTGCGCACGATTTCGACACAGCTGCTGACACATCTGGTTGTGGAACTGGCTGTAACTGGGTTTTCGATGAATACGTAGACCAAGCTTCAATGTGGCATCTTGAATCAAATAGTTCAAGAGGAGCTACAGACGGTAACAACGCTCCGAACGTATCTGCGAACTATCTCAACCCAACCGACTTCATGTGGGCTGGTGAATACAAGACAAACAGCAGCGGTGATGAATGGTCTGGATACGGCCGACATTGGGACGATGCTCTAACACTCAAAGACGTCGATTTGACAGGGTCTGACCGTGCGTTCCTCAGTGTTGAATTGTTCCGCCATCTTGGCTTCGGCGCTCTAGGAAGTCTTGATCAATCAACCGGACAATGGTTGATTGGAGACCTATGGGACGATGTTGCAATGGTCGAAGTCGGTTCAGAAGAAACTGGCTGGTCAATCATATCATGCCCAACATCTGCTCAAGTAGCAGGTGAATGTTTGTCAGGATCCTCCATGTGGGGCGGATATGACAACGATCGTGCCTACAAAATCAACGCTATTGGTGGAGTTGCAGAAGGACTCTACTACTACGGTATCGCAGCATCTGGCACCTACTACGGATGGAGCAACTTCACTGAAGAAGGTGTTGGAGAATTCGATCTTTCTCCATGGGCTGGTGAAACAGTTGACGTACGATTCAGGCTCCGTTCAGGATTCGAAGGTTCCATTGCTGATGATAACGAATCACTTTGGTCAGGTCGAGATGGATATGCTATTGATAACGTGACTATTTACAAACAGAACACCGCTTACTTGCCAAACCCTCAAACTCTTCAATCCAACCTCAACCTCGTAAACCTCGGTCCAGGTGAAACCGAAACGGCATCGATTTCTGCGAATCTCCTTAACGACACGATCTACAGGATTTCTGCAACCCTTTCCAATCATGCATGGGACGAACAGTCAGTTAACGACGATATCATCGGATACATTCAGCCATTCAACCTTTACGACCCTACTGTTGAAGGAATCGATTACTTCAATCCAGGCGGTTTGTATGCAGAAGGTGTTTTCGATATTGATGTAACAACCAACAACTACGGTAATACTTTGGTTGACTACGATATCAAGGCTACTGTTTTCTCTGCAACGCCCTCAGATGTTCTTTGCAGCGCTCCAGCAGTGATCTGTGAAGAATCCTTTGAAGGTGGAACAAATGGATACGTCTACAGTGATGATGGAAACCCACAAGGAGCTATTTACAACGAATTGGCTTGTTCTGACACCATCTTCAACAACAACGCATACTGGTTCGGACACCCATGTGATACAGCAGTAAACGGCTATGGAGATCTTTGGGAGAATGAAACACTCACAGTACCTGGAGTCGACCTCACATCAATGTCTGGTGACTTCGTTTCACTGAACTTCGAATATTACGCTGACACCTTCTACGGAATCGATGTCGATGGAACATCGATTGTAGACGTAAACGACTACGCTTCAATCAACTTCGACTATACGAAAGGAAGTGATTCCTACTCCGCTATCCTACTTGGACAATGGAACGATTATGATGAAGACGGTACTTGTCGAAATGACGACAATGACGACGGAATTACTAACTCTACTGAGTCGATTAATCAAGCAGAAATTGATTTCGTAGGTGACGCTTCATCGACAGATGGAACTGATGGAAACTACAATGTGTTCTTCAACTCTGACGACCTTGTTCTCACTCGCAGCATTGACCTCACTCACCTGTATGTGCTAAACAACACCGCAGCCGACAGTTCACAGTGGTTCAGAGAATGTATGTCACTTTCTGGTTCCTCAGTCGACATTAACTTCGAATTCCAGAGTGACGACGATGGACGTAATGGAATTAATGATGGATTCAAGGGTGTTGCGTTCAACAATATCAGTCTCCAAGAATTCACATTCTACGAAGACGCTTCGTACACAACAACAAGAACCAATGTTGACGCTGAAGAGGTCGACACCACAACTCTTGCAAGTCACGAATTCTTCTCAGGAGTTTACATGATTCGAGCAGAGACAATCTTCGATAACACCACTCTTGGAACCAATTGGTACAATGACAATGAATTGAGTGAAGCAAACAACATTGTACAAGTGATCTTCAATGTTGAGTCTGTTGATATCACACTCGGAAAACCAACAACACTTGGCTGTCTTGACGATGCAACCTATGCTTGTACCCTACCGATCGATGGAAGCCTTGCACATTCGTGGGACATTAAAGCAACAAACGGTGTCCTTGCAGGCGACTATATGTTCTACATGACCGTCTTCGATGAAACTGATTCAGTTCAGGTTCACCAAGCGTCATCAGATACTCAAACCACAGCATTGAATTCCAATGAGAGAATTGATATCACGTTCCCTGCGTTTAATGGCTGGACTGACGGTCACGATTACAACATCAGTTTCCATGCTGAACTTGCAAACGGAAACCCAAGTGGTAACGTACGTTACTTCCATGCAACCTTCGCAAACACAATTGATGTTGCAATCCTTGGCGATTCAACAGCACGTACATCGACCATTAAGGAAGACTTGCAACTCCTTGGAATGACCTACACACAGTTCTCGATCAATGACTGGACAACATATCTTGACAGCGGATGGCTCACCCATTACGACAAGGTTCTCTTGCCATGGCAAGATGATATTGCTGCCAAGGACGTTGAAAGTGGTGGACGTGGATACTATCAGAAACTAGGGTCAACAGCCAACCGACAAACATTGGAATCCTTCATGTCTGCAGGTGGTACTGTACAGGCTCACCTTGGTCCACAAGGAAGCCAAATTTACGGTCTAGACGTTGGGTTGAACGGTCGACTTCCATTCGGAATGGATGTGCAAAGCCGAAACACTCCAGAGACCAAGATTACCTACACGGGTCTCGATATCGCAGATCCTTACCATCCAATGATGAATGATGTTTCAACAACATCCTTCCAAGGATTCGAAGGCGATGGCACAGTTGCAACAGCAGTTCTCAACACCAACTCGGTAAGCACACAAAACGTGCCAGGTGTCTGTAATGGATACATGGAGGATGGCGGATACTTCCAGAGCCTCCTACGCACCGCTGCCAACAGTAAGGACGTCATCATGGGAACATGTAGCTATTACCAAGGCGGAATGATCGTTTCAACAATCGATGTTACGACCTACTCTTCCCGTGCTGATAGTGCAACATTCCCACTTCTCGGTAACATGCTTGGATTCTCAGTAACACCTTACCCTGAAGGGTTTGGTTCACTCGGAACTGATTTGGGTCTTACCATCGATGGTGATGCACCAAACATCGATCCATCGACAGGTGGCTACGCTACTCATTACATGAAGAGTGATGCAACAGTCAACTTTGGCTACACCACTGCGACTACTGCAACACTTACAACCGATTGGATTCTTGATGGACCAACCGACTGGGATGCTGCTACAATGGCTAGTGGAACAGACCACACCACAGATGCTTCTCCAAATGTAGCATTCTGTAAGGTCGACCTTTCCTCAGCAACCGGATGTCTACAAGGCCAGCAATGGACTGTAACACTCTTGCTCCACGATGAAGCAGGTCACTCCCGAATCATCTCTGTCGTCGTTGAAACAAATGACGTTCTAGCTGATGCGTTCGCACCAGAGGCAAACCTAACCATTGAATCCTCGGACAATATCGAATACATCGGTACCAAGACTGTCTCGAATACAGAATGGGATGTTAACCGTCTTATTCTCAACGAGAATGGAGAACTTGTCGTCAACTTCGATGCAAGCCAATCCTCTGACGCTGATGCAATCGACGGATCAAATGGAATTGTCACATATGAATGGAAGGTTTTCTTTGATGCACCGTATGGTGACACATCATTCAATCTTGAAGGTCACACCTTTGAAGAAACAGCAGCAAGCAATGGAATGTTTACATACCGATTCCAAAACGAAACTGTTGATTCTTCTGGAACTGCAGAGTCTCAAATTCGTATGGAATTGAGAGTATACGATGCGTCTGGAAAGTTCTCAGACAAGTACAGAATGTACTTCGTTGTCGTTCCTGAAGGTTATGGTGACGAAATCCCATTGGTTCAATACGACAACTTTGAGAATACCTCAGTTGGTGTCACTGAATCTACTTACACAATTACAGGAACAATTCTTTCTGGTTCTGAAACTGGAGAAGTCTACGTTGAAGCATCCTTCTCTCGTGATGACTTCTCTGCTTCTGCGATTGAGAAGTACAACCTCATTACTGACAACAAATTTGCTCGTTCTGTAGCACTGTCCGATCAAGACAGTTTCGAATTGTCTCTCGATATTGATAACTTCTACAGCAACAACAGCGAAGTTGTTGAGATATGGGTTCGTGTTTACGAAGGCGATGACGAACGTTGGTCTGATGATTTGACCAAGATGGTTCTGATCAATCTCAAACAATGTCGTGGTGTACTCGCTAATGAATCGGCACAAGCTGCTGGTGGAGAGTTCGTTTGGAACGCTACATCACTTGATTGTGACTGGAACGGTGAATGGTCATACGATTCAGAAACTGGCATTTGGAGCGAACCTGGTAACGAAGCTAATTCGGGTGAATCATCTGACGACAGTAGCCTTATGCTCATTCTAGCAATTGTTGGTTCACTGATCCTTCTTGGCGGTGCAACTCTATTGTTCCTCCGTGGTGGAGGAAACTCTGACAAGGTGGATAACCTCAGTGCTGCTGCGGCTGGTTATGGTCAATCTCAAGATATGACTGAACAGTATGTGCAACAACTGATTGCTCAAGGCTATCCAGAAGAGACTGCTCGTCAATATGCTGCTCAGTATGTAGGTCAAGCTGCTGCCTCACAACCACAAGCTGCTGCCCAACCGGCTGCAGCAGGTAACGATTTGTATACACAGTATTACAACCAATACTTCCAGCAATTCGTTGCCCAAGGTTATGACGAAGCAACTGCTTCGCAGTATGCTCAGCAATACGCTGCTCAGGCGCAACAGCAACAGTAGATCTCACACTCTTGACCCTCTGGTCACAGAGATGGGTTCAAGAACTACTGGCGCACGCCGTTGACTATGGAAGAACTAGATACAGGCGATGGCTACGCAGTCAAGGACATTGGTATGGCTGAGGAAGGCTCACTTCGAGTCGATTGGGCACGTGCAAGAATGCCAGTTCTTGCAGCTTTGAGAGAAGAAGCAGAGCGAACAAAACCACTAGCTGGTATGCGTGTTGCAGGATGTCTTCACGTTACCAAAGAGACAGCAGTTCTCATCGAGACAATTGCTGCTGCAGGTGCAGAACTCTCTTGGTCTGGATGTAATCCACTCTCAACTCAAGATGACGTAGCTGCGTGGCTTGCACGTGAAGGATACTCCGTTTATGCATGGCATGGGCAAAGTGTCGAAGATTTCTACTGGTGCATCGATAAAACTCTCGAATTCAAACCAACCCTCACTCTTGATGATGGTGCAGACCTTATTGTTCGTGTACATGGAGAGCGATCTGAATACGCTCCTGGTGTACTCGGAGGTACAGAAGAAACAACAACTGGAGTACACCGATTGAGAGCAATGGCTGCAGCAGGCGACTTGAAGTACCCTGTTCTTGCAGTTAACGATGCAATCACAAAGTGGGATTTTGACAACGTGTATGGAACAGGTCAATCCACACTCGATGGAATCCTTCGTGCCACCTCTGTCCTCGTCGCAGGCAAGACAATGGTCGTTGCAGGATATGGGCATTGTGGAAAAGGTGTCGCTATGCGTGCTCGTGGCTTAGGTGCCAATGTTGTCATCACAGAAGTAGACCCGCTCGCAGCACTCAGAGCCATCATGGATGGATACCGTGTTATGACAATGGACGAAGCTGCTTCCATAGGTGATATCTTCTGTACTGCTACTGGAATGAAAGACATCATTGTCGAACGCCATTTCGCAGTAATGAAGGATGGTGCAATCGTTGCAAATACTGGACACTACGATTGTGAAATCGCTGTTGAATCATTAGAATCATTGGCAACATCTGTTCGCACGATTCGTAGAGACAATGAAGAATTTACAATGCCAAACGGAAACAAGATTTTCCT
>DAKQ01000151.1 GCA_002496635.1 Euryarchaeota archaeon UBA82
CCATGTCGACGGGAAACCAAGGGGTATGAGAATTCCGGCAACCCTTTCTCGGTTCTCTGAAGAGGAATGATTAACCATTCATTCTACGATCAGATGCATCATCTAGGATTATTTGGAATTGGTCATCAGGATTCAGGCCTTCTTTCATTGCCTTAAGTTGTTTCTTTTCTGCTTTAGATATTGACTTCGGCATATGCAGTTTAAGCAAGACAATGACATCTCCTCTTCCACTTCGCCTTAGGTGTGGCAATCCACGCTTTTTTATTTCAAGAGTATGACCAGCTGAAGATTTAGCGGGAATTACAATATCCAATTTTTCCCCATCAACATGATCGATTGTAACTGTAGTTCCAAGAACTAGGTCAGGATAGCCAAGTGGGAGAGACATAATCAAATCTGAACCGTTTCTTTCGAACCATGGGTGCGTGAGTAATTCGATTTCAACGAGAAGATCTCCACTCTTCCCTTGTCCTCTTTCAGCAGGCTGACCTTGCCCTCGTAAACGAAGTCTCGTCCCATCTTCCGCACCTGGTGGTACTGAGAATCGAATTGTTTTCGATTCAATTTTGTGACCTAGGCCAGAACAATCTTCACACTTTGAATCAATGGTTGAACCAGCACCACCACATTCGCGACAATCTTGAACAATTTCATTGACAAAGGGGCCGATTTGTTGGCGAACACGCACTTTTCCTTGGCCTTGACAAGTGTTGCAGGTCGTGGTGCTACCTCCTTTGGCTCCAGTCCCACTACAAACAAGACATTCTGATGGTAAATCGAGTTCTATGGATTCATCACTTCCCGAGACGACTGTAGCCATATCGATACTATGCCGCACGAGAATGTCAGAACCACGACGCTCTCTTCTACGTCCACCGCCTCCACCTCCAAAGAAACCAGAGAAAAAATCGCCCCCGAGAAGGTCTTCAAGGTTGATGTTAAATCCACCCCCAGAAAACCCTCCAAAGGGATTACCTGCAGGCGAATCATGTCCGAATCGATCATAGTGGGCTCTCTTCTCTGAGTCTGATAATACTGCATAGGCTTCTTGTATTTCCTTGAATTTGTTCTCAGCATCTTCTTCTTCGCTTCGATCAGGGTGATATTTTCTAGCGAGTCGACGGAATGCATTCTTGAGATCTTTCTCAGTTGCGGAGCGTTCCACGTCAAGCACTTCGTAGTAGTCTCGCTTGTCGCTCAAAGTGCCACCATTTTGTTGGGCTGCGACCACCCACTAAAACCTCACGATGTAATTAGGATGGAAGAGTGCTTCCACAAGATTGACAATAACGTTCACTTGGAGGGTTACTAAATCCACAACTAGAGCAAACGAGACTCGAACCAGATGGCTGAATTACAACCGATGATGGTTGACCGTTTCCAAGCATGGCCATTGATTCAATCGATTGATTGGGTGTACTCGGTATTATTGGTAATTCCTTGCTCTCCGCTTCGGTTGAAGATATGATTCCACCATCATCACTCATCGACGTCATCGTTCCTGAGTCATTTGAATTGGTCTCAGGGGAACTCTTGACCTTCTGAATCGGTGCTACGGGACGCTGGGCCACAACAGGAGATTGTTGGGCATTGGAATGCAAGCGTTGCATTCTCTTTTCTTCTCGCTCTGCTTCTGTATCCCTGCCAAAGAGCCCATAGATGCTGTCAATGACACCATCCATCCAACTTTTCTTACGAATTGAACCAACAGTGGAATCTATTTCTTCTCCATCAAAATCGGTTTTACCAGACAATCGATTTGTCGCTTTTTGCACAAATCCTTGCTCAGTGAGAAGACGTACTTCTGACGGCTCATCTTCCTCCACCTGTAGTTCCGGTGCTTCTCTGTCAAACGTTCCTATGGTTGAATTAAGAGTATCTTTATTGAGTGTCATATCCGAATTTAGTTCAACGTTTTTTTCCCAAACTCCCTTGGATTCAGCTTCGTAAACATTCTTCATCTTCTTCATAACTTCAAATCGTCGATATTCATGATCTTTGGTGACTTGAGTTCGTTTGAAGAGTATGAATCCAATCAAAGCACCAAGCCCATACCAAACGACAAAATAAATCCAACTTAATGCGATTATGTCCCCTAGTGGTTTGACTACAACTTGTAAACTTGCCATGACAAAAAGGGGCAACAGAAACAAACCTACTGCCGTCGTTTTCCTTGTCGTCATAGCATGAACTCCTGACATTGCTTCTTATGTATTCTCTCTTGTTGTTTATTATCGATCACGTGGAGCACGACCTTTTCGAATGCTTCCATCTATGAGACCTATTGTGAAACCAGTGTGAAGAATGAAAAGACAAAGAGGCACTCCCAAGAGGTGCTGAATACCTTTCCTTGAAGCATATAGACCTGACATGGAGAGTACAGATGCATAAGCCACGACAGGTAGAAGGCTCCATTGGATATTGATTAGAGAGAGACCTATGGTAATGAGAGCACCGAGCAAAGGAAAGAATTCTCGTAGAACAATTCTCGAGGGATGTTTCAACAGCACCTTTGTTCTCCAAAATCCATAGCGATGACTCATCAGGTACCAGGATTTGAGAGATGACCTTCGCTTCATTTCAACAGTTATGAGTGGAGTTCGATAAAGTGTGTATCCATTCTTCAACAATCGCATACTCAGATCGCTATCTTGACTTGTAATGAAGGACTCGTCCCATCCTCCAATCGTTTCCAGAGCACTTCGTAAATGAAGTGCGAAGGCGGGAGTATTTGTTTTACCTGCCTTTGTAAATGTCGCAAATTGTCCAGGACCTCCACCAAGGGGATTTTGAAGAGTTTCATCAATAAGCGATTCAACGATCGTATTCTTGTGACTACTTCCAAGGACTTTACAGCCTAATGCTGCGATCGAAGGATCTTGTTTTGCAAGACTGTCCCATTCTGATTTCAAACAGACAAGATGGTCTGGTTTCGAAGAAATATGCCCATTGTACTCAAGAACATGGGTAATCTCTTCAGGAAGTTGTTTCAAAGCCATATTTCTTGCATGAGGAACAAATCTATTCTCGTTGTTCAATAGGACAATTCTTGGCCCGTTACTATTCTTTGATTCCTCAATCAGATCCTTCACATGAGAGAGAGTTGAATCGGTTGAACC
>DAKQ01000101.1 GCA_002496635.1 Euryarchaeota archaeon UBA82
ACTCGCATGGCTTAATCGAACTCCAAAAGCGGTCGCCTCTGGCAGGATCAACCAGATTTCTCGTGTTTTGATCCCTAGAGTTGTTATCGCAATTAAATTGCTGTCCTAAAAAATTTGGCGAGGTTATGAGCACTATCTCTTGCACACAAAAAATACGTCATAATCTCAAATCACCTACCTGACCCTGAGCGAGCTCCCTTAGGAGGGTTCTCAGAATCGCATGTGCTTCGGCTTCTCGTCATTAGGTGATGGAAACCTTCACTGTCCGAAGACTCGGGTTCCAACGCCGTTCCCAATGACGCAAGCAACTCAGCCACTCACCCCCCCTATATCAATATAACCGCGAATTATGAGGGTGGGAAATAAGAGACTGCGAGCCAATATCATCTTCTTTTGAAACCTCTGAGACTCCTTCAAACTGTAAAAGGCCTCAATGAAGCCCATTTTTGTTGCTTTTACTGGAATACACACACCCGGTAAAACGTCCTTAGAGGGGGCGCCCCTTTCGTTCTCATAACCATCGCCGTAGACATGAAACAAATCCCAAAATTTGGGATTCAAATAGGAATTTGATTTCACGACGGGCAAAAACTTATTCTTTTGCTCGCATTAGTGTTGGTATGAGAGACCTCAATTCACTAACTGTTATGGAATTGAAGCAACTTCTCAGAGAACAAGATCTTGCTGTATCAGGTAATAAATCAGAACTCATTTCTCGCCTAGGAGAGTTTCGAGAGAATTTTTCATCCATAGATGATGAAGAAACTACGTCTATAGTCATATCAAATCCTGAAGAAATAATTCTGGAGAAATCTATTGAAAAGAAGGAAACTTATTGCCCCTCCTGCAGTGGATTACTAAGATATCCATCAGACTACCATGGAGCAATAACATGCCCGAGATGTAAATATAGATTTAAAGTTAAACCAAATTTAAATATGGGTATTGTTTTAACCATCTTACCGTTTATCTCGCTGTTACTTACGATTGTTATTACCTACATCGTAAGTGAAAACGATACTACTCCAGATGGACAATTGGGATCAGGCATGGCAGCTGCAGGCGTTTGTATGGGTGGAATGATTCTGTCTGGAATCTTTTTGGCGGTGGCGATGATTTATGCCATGACTAGGAAGCCGGTCAACTTAGAATGAATTGAGAACCTCTATCAAAGGGCTTGAAGGAATGATCCAAAGGCTTCGAAAAGGATCATCCAAACTTAGTTTCAAACCCCTCGCCTTAGCCTGAGCCATGGTATCGTTCCATGAAGGATTTGACATATTATCAAATTTTAATTCTTCATAGTTTACTTAAATCATATCTCTGCATGATTCGATGAACAAATGAATAAGCCATAGTGATGCCACATGGTGCTCTAGAGAGACCTTCTAGGGATCTCTACTCAGCACCGAAGAATTGACGCAGCATTGGATGCATTTCCATTGCTTGTTCCTTCTGGATCTGCTCATATGTTCTCAGAATAATTCCAACAGCCAGTAACAATCCCGTTCCCGTCGCATTACCAACGGTACCTAACAGGTCAGCACCAGCTGCTAACAGCCCGACAAACGCACCAGAGAAGTATGTTACAGGTGGAATATAATTCTCAAGAATCTTTTCAAGAACCTTTGGATTCTTACGGAAACCTGGAATCTGCATACCAGTACGTTCGATTTGCTTTGCAACATCTTTCGTACCCATGTTTGTAGTATCAATCCAGAACTTCGCGAAGACCATTGAACCAACCGTCATTAACACAACATAGAAGATTACGTGAAGCATGATCTGAGTCAAACTATGGCCAAACATGTCCGTCTGTTGATTCAGCAACGGTATGAGCCAATCATTCACCCCCGCCGGCATGGACGCATACCATGCGAAACCTCCTGAAGCTGCCGTTTGGCCAGGCTCATACGTACCAATATAATCAGACATAGAGAACCAACCTTGCCGGCCTAGCAACGGAGTCTGAGACATCGTGGGATGACTCCAGAATAGAAGAGAGAACATGTTGACGTTTGCAAGCAATGCAGCCATCAAAATGACAGGAATGTTCGATGCGTAGACAAGTCGAATTGGATACTTACCTCTGTGTCCACGAACCTTTCCGTGAGTCAGTGGCAATTCCAATTTACTTGATTCAGCATATGCAACTACAATAAACACGATAATACTCGAAATCAGAGCAATTACGGCATTCGGATGCGTCGCGTCCCCTAACAGGATCATTTCGAATCCATTCAATGAAATCATTTCACCATTCGTCGCCGTCCGGAACATATAGAAAATCATAGGTAACGTTCCTGCGGGAGGATTTTGTACGGAGTATTCCATGCCAGATGCTGTTGGAAGAGGCGAGAGCGTACCGACGAATGTCGATTGTGCTACACCTGCTGCGATGAACAGAGACATACCAGATCCAATACCCCACTTACTGACAAGTTCGTCAAGTAAGAAGACCAGATAAGAACCAGCAAAGAGTTGAGCGACGATTACAAAGTTTGCCCAACCCATTCCATATTCATCGATGAGGAATTCTGAAGGGTCCAAGAAACCATAGGTCTGTGGAATCGATTCGATTGGAATCATAATCAATACAAGCAATTTCTGTACACCTTGGTACATCGCTTTGTCTTCACTGTTCGTCAGGTCAAGACGAATAATCTTAGCACCTGCGAAAAGTTGCATAATAATGGAACCAGTAACGATTGGACCGATCCCCAAGTGCATGATCGTACCTGAAGCACCAGCCATGATTGAGCGGAATCCACTGAACAGATCCATTGCTTGACCGCTGAGTCCGTAGAGCATGACGTTGGTCATAGCGAAGTAAATGATCAGAACGAATGTTGTCGTCCACATCTTTTCTCCGAATCGAACGTGGCGGTCTGGCTTAGTGATAGCTGGATAAACATCTACGAAACGGCTGAGAGCATACAGACGGCTGCTTTGGTCGCCACCCCACATGAAACATGTGAGAATTGCTGCTGCACCGAATCCGAGTAAGAGTATACCTACAAGGAGGAAACCGACTGCTTCATCGTATCCACCCCATTTGTCTGGACGGCAGTACCAAACTGCAATTGCAACAAAAATGAGCCATCCATACAACTTAGAGTAACGCCCAATAATAGGCAATTTCTTCATTGAATCTGGAAGATCTATTTGGAAACAAGCCATGACATATGCAACGTATGCTACACCGAGAACAATTCCGAAGATTGCTGCATCACGAGCAGCCCCGGTTCCTGAAAGTTCATCCCATTGCCAATAGAAAAGAAGACCGAAATAGAGGACACCTGTTAGTACAACTCCGAGTGGTACTGGCTTGTGTTTCATCTACTATCCCTCCTGATTTCACTCTTCTTCCCATTCGTCCCAGTCGCCACCAGCTTCGAGGTTTACTGAACCCCCTGCTGCTTCGACCTTTTCGATAGCTGAAGCACTTGCGTTTGCAACAGTCACTGTCAAAGCAGTACTGATTCGACCCGAGCCGAGAAGTTTGTCGATTCCGAATGCGGACAAGTCGATTGAATCTTTTCCATCTGCCATATCCTTCAATTGGCTAACGTTACATGTAACGTGAACTGTTCGAAGAGTAGGATGACGGTTGAATCCGTGCATTCCCCAGTGATTAGGCATGTACTTGATTCGAGTCATGACTCTGTGCTTGTTCATACCGGCGTTTCCACGGCCACCACGCTTTCCAGCGCCACGGCCTGCTTTCTTTCCACGTCCATGGTATCGGTTTCTTCCACGATGTTTGTTTGCTTTTGTACCCATCATATCACCTCAAATCATTCGCTCAACGAGCCCTTTGATGTCGTCTCCACGGGAGCCTAGTGCTCCTCCAACGACATATGATCGCTTGATTCCGCCCCATCCTTTTGCTCCACGAGGTGGATGCAATCGGAAGACGCGCTTCAAGCCTGGAACATCTTTTACAGTCGCTTCATCATCAACAATTGCCTTAGCGAAATCTGAAATCGACTTGTAAGAAGTTGCATCTGAAACGATCGCATCAGTTAACGGTGAGTCACCGGTCATTCGGCCACGCTCTTGTAGCATTGCTTCAACTGTTTCAGCATCAGCGTTACCCCAAGTGACGTAGTCCTTCGCCTTCTGCAGCATACCACGGTATTGTTCATTCTCTGGAATGATGACAGCATGGTTTACCTTGGTGAGGTTGAGATATGACATTGTCTCACGAATTGTACGCTCTACGCCTACGTTACTTCGTGCTCTTACGACTATCCAACTCATTTCAGACCCTCCCTGTATTGATGAACAAACGTTCTCGCTGTTCGTTGCTAATGCGTGTTATGTTTAATGCTTTGAGGGCGTTAAAAGTTGCAGCAGCATAATTGATGGTGGTTCTGGTTTGACCCTTGGTACGGGAAAGTACGTCAGTTACACCAGCAAGTTCGAGAACTTTCTTCCCGGTTTCGCCGATAACAAGACCCTTTCCTTTCGCAGCAGGCATGAGTGTTACACGAGTTGATGCAGATCGTCCGTTAACCTTGATTGGTACCGAAGTACCCGGGCCAGCGGATGATTCCCAAGACCCATTTCCACGTTGTACGCTGATAAGGTTCAACTTCGCAGCAACGATTGCCTTTTGAATCGCATTTGAGACGTCCTTAGCCTTAGCCATTGCAAGACCGACGTATCCATTTCGGTTTCCAACAACTGCCATGACATTGAATCGAGGTCGTCGACCACTGTCAGTCATTCTTTGAACCATGTTAACGCTGATAACTTCATCTTCCAAATCTGGAAGAAGTGCATCAACAACTTCAACTTCACGAACTGGAAGACCAGTTGCAAGTGCTTGCTCGTACGTGATAACTTCTCCAGCATAGACCATGTTTCCAAGACGAGTACGTGGTGTCCAACTTCGCAAATTGCTGATTGGATCGTACTGATTGTTACGTCGTCGGCGTCGTCCGCCTGTTTCTTCAACTTCTTGCGGAGCGTAAGCTAGAGCAAGCCCTGGTGCTTGTTGGATTTGAGTTGTTTCTTCTTCAGTCATCAGTATGCCCCCTCTATGGATGATTTGGTGGCATCCATGGCTCCAGCAATGGAGGCATCGATGTGAGCACCGTTTGTGCGGTCATCATCAGGAAGAACTTCTTCACTGTGAGGAACGTTAAGTCCTGCTTCGACCATACCACGAAGGGCAGCGAATACACGACTGCCAGGTGTGCTTGCAGCAAGACCGATGTCAAGTACTGCATCTTCATGTCCAGCAGCGATTGCCGCTTTACCAAGTGCGAATCCTACAAGGTAGGAAGCAGGAATGGATTTCTTAGACATGGCTTCTGGCCATGAGAATTTCTTAACCAAGTCGTTACCGGTAACGTTGAGGACAACAACGTCGCCTCCCTTAGCCCATGTAACAAGTTGGCAAGATGTGCGAGTGTTTGAAACACGAACAACTGCACGAGGCTTTTGACTTCGGAGAAGTCGTAGTCTTCGACGGTAGTCAGTTAGACCTGCTTTTCGTCGTCGTAGAACTGTTCGTCGTCGATTTCCTTGCATCAGTTGTCACCTTCCTTTAGTTTGACACCTTCAAGGGTCATTTGAGAGCGCATGTGAGCAATAGATCGATATGAACCACCCTTTGCTTTGAGGTAATATCGTCGGTACTCAGAAGCTGTAATCTCGTCGGTTTCTCGGAGATCTTTGAGAGCCTTGCGTTGTGAACGAATTGTTCTCATCCATCGGTTTTTACGAGGATTGCGAGCATTCGCAGTACCCATTCTCTTTCCTTGACCCTTCTGACGACCTTTACGTCGTTGTTCGAGTCGTTGGCGAGCACGTACACGAGATGTTCCTTTGATTGCCTTTGCTCGAATCAATCCTTCTTCGATGAATTCACGAATATCATCTGCTTGTACAGAGGATGCAATTTCATCGATGTAATCTGGGTTAACCCAAACACGGTTTTCACCGCATCCAAGGATTTTTGCTGCGAGTCTCTTTTGATTTGTTAATTGCATCAGACACCACTCCTTCGGTTGAGAACACGAATACCTAATTCATCTGCTCGAGCATGAATGTGCTCTCGCTTTCGACCACCGACTGTACGACCAATTCGTGCAGCCTGTGTTTCAGGATCAATCGATTCCAAATCATTGAGATTGTGAACCATTACTTCACGGAAGCCAGATGGGTGAAGTCCACGTGCTCCAGCGACCTTACCGTGACCGACTCGTACGAGTGAACCACGGTATCTGTAGTTTCTTCGTTGCTTGCTGTCCATACCATGAGGTGCTCTCCATCCAGAACGAGACAATCGCTTGTAACGGAACCATTCGGTTCGTCTAAACGATGGTGTCTTCTTCTTTTGAGCTGCACGCAAAGCGAGTGCTTCTTGTGTTGCTTCATCGAGAACTGGTTTTTGTTTTGCAACGTGACCTTCATCTTCGTCGTCATCCCAGTCTTCATCTTCTTCAAAGAAATCATCTTCTTCAACTACTTCTTCTTCAACTGCTTCGACGACCTCTTCTTCTGCACTTGATGATTCCATCAAGCGTTCGATGAGGTCTGCTTTCTTTCCAGAAACTGGTAGACCTTGCTCCTTGAGCAATTCCTTGAGTTGTGCTACTGTCATGCTTTCATATTCTTCAGTCATTCCAATCACTCCTTGCTAAGACGGTATATTCCGTCTTGGAAAACACGACGATCACGGTTCTTGACCGTTGTACTACGTTCAATGTTTGCTGCAGTTTGTCCAACTTTCTCTTTATCGATACCTGAAACGGTAACCTCAACCTTGTTGCTGACTTTAACATCAACACCAGGAAGAATATCTGAACGTCGAGGTACTCTCTCTCCAAAGTAGTTGTTAACAACAAAGGTTTGACCTTGTACTGCAAGTGTCATAGGGAAGTGAGAGTAGAAGGCTTTCAGATGATATGTGAATCCTTCTGTAACACCCTTTACCATGTTGTTCAAGTGAGCGTTCCAAGTACCTACGAGTGCCTTTTCTTTACGACGAGGCAAGTCGATTCGTACAATAAGGCCACTGCCATCTTGAAGAAGATCAATGCGGGTCGATACGAACTCTCGTGAAAGAGATCCTTTCGGTCCAGCAATAGTGACGACGCCATCTTCACTGATGGAGGCGGTAACGCCTTCAGGGATGGTTACGATGTGTTCGATTCTGTCGAGTTTTACCATGCTTCTTCACCTCAATATACGTAGGCAAGTAACTTGCCGCCGATGCGGGCGTCCTTCGCATCGTAGTGGTTCATGACGCCGGAATTGGTTGTCAATATGAGCAAACCAAAGTCCTGAGCAGGAAGGTATCGTGTCTCCCACTTTTCGAATTCTTGACGGCGGACACTGTGTCGAGGCTTTACGGTACCACATCGGTTGATTGTACCTCTTAATTCGACGACGAAAGCGTCACCACGTCCGTTTTCAACACGGGTAAACTCACCGACGTAGCCGGAGGTTTGCATAATGTTGAGAACGTTTCCTAGGAGCTTCGAAGCAGGCGTTAATTCAACATCGAATTTACCTGCTTGTTCAGCGTTGTAAATCTTTACAAGTGCATCATTTAATGGATCTAATTGCATTCATTTCACCTCAGTTCATCTTCTTAAAGCCGATTTCAGGTCCAACGTCTCGGAAGCATTGGCGGCAGAGGCGTAGCCCATGTCGTCGTATCATTCCTCGGCGTCGACCGCATCTGCGGCATCCGATTGTTCGTCCCATGTATTCTCCATGATCTCTTGCCATATTCATTCCTCCATGATTTTTATTCCAAAGGTTTCAGAGAACCACTTCATCGATTCATCTCGGCTTACACCGTGTCCTTTTCCGACCTTGGCTTTTCCTTTACGTCGTCGGCTCACTCTGTGCCCTGGACGTTCCAAGACAACGTTGATGTCCATACCGTAAATTCCGATATCAGGGTCGTATTTTTGTTCTGGGAAATCCGTATAATCACGGACACCAAAAGAGAGATTGCCTTGTGCATCAAAGTTCCAGCTTGGGATTGTGTTGTCACGTACCCAGAATGCATTCTTGAGGAACTCATTGATTGAATCCTTGTTGCGCATAGTTGATCGGCAACCGATAGGTGCGCCTTCACGGACCTTCAGATCACGATTTTGAATTCGGCCAAGGGTTCGCTGTGGGCGTACACCAGTTACGATTTCGAGAACATTCTCAGCGTTGACCAGACGGTCTCCACCTTCACCAACACCGATGTTAACGCATACCTTAGTGATTCGAGGAACGCTCATTGGATTGACTGTATCGCTCAAACCTTCACCTCCGTGATTGGCATGTTGGAATCACCAATAGCGAAGACGTTGACTTCAGTTGTACCAAAGTCTTCGAATGATACTTCGTTTGGCATGCTCGATCGCTTTACAATGCGCTCCTTCATTGCTGCTACTTCACCGATGTGAGTACCACCAACAAGGTAACATCGAACTCCTTCTGAGAATTTGATATGTTCCATGATGGTTTGTTCTGGCAAAGCGAGTTTGAGAGAATCTCCAGTATTGTATTGGTTTGCATCATCGACGATGATATTTCGTCCATCATGAAGGTTAAGTTGAGTCTTACCACCCTTGATGGTTGACTTTCCTTCAATGCGAGCAATCTTCCATGCTGCTTCTTCGGCTGAAATCTGTGCGTATTGTAGACGTCCGTTCAAGTCGAGCACACAACGGAAGTGTTCTTCACCAAGGGTTAGAACATCCATCAAACCAACACCACGGCGGGTATCTTTGCAGATTCGTCCATCAACCTTGACCAGTTCATTGTGAACAATGAATCGAACTTCTCGAGATGTATTGGCACGGCCAAGAACATCTCTTACGATCAAATTCAACGGCATACAGCGCTCAAGGCTATGTGCACCTGGGCTTGGGCGTGTAACCCAAATGGTGGTCTTTCGTGGAAGTGGCCAGCTACGAGGCATGGCTAAACGTTTCAAGTGACTGCTGCTACCCATAGTATTCAACTCCTATCTCCGGTCAATTTTTGCATTCGCAATTTGTCCGTCTCATCGAGTTTCACGATGACGACGTTGGAAGCGTGGACCGGCACAGCTTCTTCTTTGTTGTCTGATTTGGATTGTTTTGCACCTTCGATAAGGACACGTCCGTTCTTGGCATCAATGCCAATGACTGAACCAGTGAGTGGGTCAGCCTTACGCTTTCCGCCATGACGCTTTCCGCCACTCGCGAAATCGCCACGGATGACACGTACGGTGTCTCCAGCACGAATGGTAACTGAACGGACGCCAGCAAACCTTTCATCTGGTTTATCGAGTTGAAGACGAGCTGTTACTCGCTTGCGCTTGGTATGCATAGGTGCGTTAAAGTGCGCCTTACGTTGCTTTCCTGGTTTTCTTGATGTTACCATATTCTCACCTCATACAATTTGCTTCGCTGTTGCAGCGATACGTGGCCAACGTTCTGCAGCCTCACGAGATACAGGTCCTTTGATATCGGATCCCTGAACTTCACCCTTGAGGTTTGTAATGACACATGCATTGTCTTCGAATTGAACCCAAGTTCCATCAGCACGACGGAATGGTCGGCGTTGACGAATGATGACAGCATTGAACATCTGTCGTCGAGTATCTGGAGTACCTTTCTTGACTGAAACCTTGGTCATATCACCAACGCCACCAGCAGGGTATCGACGCATAGTACCACCGAGTTTGATGACGTTCACGATTTGAACGATCTTAGCACCGGTGTTATCAGCGACGTGAAGTCGTGCCATTGTAGGTAATCCACGTGTTTGACGTCCTGCAATTCCACGCATTATTCGACACCTCCTATCATTTCAACAACACAGAATGAAACTGTCTTAGAAAGTGGTCGGCATTCCATAACTCGTACGGAATCTCCAATTTCGACATCTCCAATGCAACTTGGCAGGTGAGCACTTAGAGCACTTGTTCGCTTTTCGAAACGTTCGTACTTCTTCATGTATCGAACGTTGTTTCGCTCGATTGTAATTGTCTTCTGCATTCCGATTCCTGATACTACGCCTTCGAATACCTGTCCACGCAAGCGCAAGCTTCCGTGGAACGGGCAGTTCTCATCGCCATCCCATTCTCCTGTTGGTCGTTTTACGTCAATTCCGATGTCTCGCATCTTCATGCCTCCTTATAGTTGCGGCGCATTCTATCTTCAGGTCGTTGCCGCAAGGACGATCCTTTGAGGACGGTAGTTCCGTCGTTGAGTGTAAATTGGATACTTGATTTTCCGAACACGCGCTCTATGCCATGTTCGAGGATGGTAACTGTGTGTTGTGATTCATCGACGACAAGTCCAGATCGTCCGATGAGAGTGGTATCTGTGGAAGTAACGACATTAAGCGTCTGTCCCATCCAAGTCTTGTTCATATCTGTCATTATCTCACCTCCACATTAAATCCATTATTTCGTAGTACGTTTGCTGCCTTCTTTTTGTGATCGCCTTGTAGTTCTATAACTCGACCCTTGACAGTTCCTCCAGCAGCACATTTGTTTTTGAGTAATTTTGCTAATTCGTTGATGTCGATTGCTACGTCGTCAATACCTTCCACTTTGGTGACAATTTTTCCATATCTCCTTCGGTCAGTTGACAATATTGCTCGTTGTTGCTCCTTAGCGATTTCTTGGCAGATGCATAACTCATCAGGGAGCCCACACACACTGCAAATTGCCGCCATTGTCGTTCATCACCTCGTTCATTCAGTTTTTGCCCCATGAAGATAGGACTTGATGCGTGCAATACTTCGGCGTGTTGCCTTGTATGCACCCATATTGGAAGGTGTACCACCCAGTGCTTTCTCAGCCTGAAGTTGAAGAAGTTCTTCCTGAAGTTCAAGGAGTCTTGCTTCAAGAGCCTCATGACTCATTGCTGCGATATCTCTGTTGCGGACGTGGCTCATTCAGTCACCTCTTCAGTAGCTTCTGGAGCAGCTTCTTCGTTGCCTTCACGGATCAAAAGTTCTTCATTGGAGAAGATGGTGATTTCGTGAGGAAGACGGGTGTTTGCTCGCATAATCTCTACGGTTACACCAATTGTTCCGAGTTTCTTGACTGCGACTGAGTAACCCTTGTCCATATGAATGAGAGCAGTTTCGCCACAGTACTTGACGTGCCCCTTGATGAACTTCTGAGTTCGGTTTCGTGAACCTGTGAGTTTACCAGCAAGGGTAACAATAACTCCACGAGCTCCAGCGGTCATGATGTTTTCAGCAGCGCTGGCTCCAGCACGGCGGTAATACCAACCACGCTCGAGAGCGGATGCGATTTTTTCTGCCATAACTTGTGCGTTTGCAGTTGAATCAGAAGATTTGATTTCTTCAACCTTCAATTGTGGGTCGAAGAGATCGAATTCACTCTTCAAACGGTTTTCAAGTTCCTTGATGATCTTGCCCTTTCGGCCGATGACCAATCCAGGGCGTTCTGCATGGACTGTCACTTCAGTACCATTTGGGGTACGCTTGATGTCCAATCCACCGAATCCAGAACGCTTTGTGTTCTGCATAAGGAATTCCTTTACCAGGTGGCGCTCAACGTTTCGGTTGACGATTGCCTTAATTGTACTCTTTTTACCTGCCATGATATTCACCTCAGAAGTCATCCTCCAACTCATCGTCGGTTGCTGTGAAATCTTCGAGGAAAATCTCAAGATTTACTTGATAGTGATTGCTTGGAGTTGCGCGTCCACGAGCACGAGGAATCCATCCACGACGGATTTGTCCACGATGTGCTGCGACGTGTGTGATCTCCATATCTTCTGGTTCAACGTCGTCGTATTGGTGGCGAGCATTTTCCATTGCACTCTGAATGAGCTTGATGAAGGCACGGCTTGCCTTTACTGGATAACGTCCAGGTCCAATACCGCCTTTACGGTGTCCAACCATAGAAGGTCCAGATCGTCGCTTCTTCTTGTTTCCGCTACCAAGTCGGTAAGGAACTGCAGTTGCCTTTCGGCGAATATCTGCTCGATCGGAATCGATGAGAAGAACCTCGTTGAGGTAACTAACTGCTTGTCCAGCACTCATGCCCTTGATGGCACGAGCGACTTCGAAACAGTGCTTGACGTGCATGTCGACATTGACAGCCCGTGCTGTAGCCAGACGACTTCCTTGCAAGAGTTGCGTGTATCCACGTTGTGAGAGTTGTCGACGCTTTGTTCGACGGTCCATATTTCGCTTATTGCTCATTTGTTTCACCTCACTTCAATGGTACGTGCTTCGAAGATCGGGTAGCACCTACACCCGGCCCACTGTGGGCAACTCCACGTCGTGTGATTGCGAATTCACCTAAGTAGTGACCAATCATCTCCGGCTTGATGGCAATCTCAACGAAATGTTGTCCGTTGTGGACTGCGAGAGTCTTGCCGACGAATTCTGGTAGAATTGGCATGTCACGGCGATGTGTACGAATTGTGTTTGATTTGCTTCGAGAGACACGGTCTCTGAACTTTAGATTCTGTTCTGAGAGACCACGGCTGATCGAACGGCGAACACGTGAAGGAAGAAGGCGAATGAGGTATTCCTCAGCACCATCTTCAGGGAACATTGGCATGTTGGTCAATGTTTCAACATCGTATCCACGGTATGTGAATTCTTTCTTCT
>DAKQ01000004.1:0-3022 GCA_002496635.1 Euryarchaeota archaeon UBA82
TCTCATGGTTCATTGAACATCTTTCAGAGATTCCGAATGAACAAATTGGAGCCTTTTTGATGGCATGTCAAATCAATGGCCTAAATTCTGATGAAACATACCATTTGACCACATCCATGCTCGAAAGTGGTGAAACCCTCCCACTTAATCCAGCAGCTGTTGACAAACATTCAACTGGAGGAGTAGGTGATAAAATGAGCATTATTCTCGCACCAGCACTTCGAGCATGTGGAGCCACAGTACCGATGCTTGCTGGCAGAGGATTAGCACACACTGGCGGAACCATCGATAAACTTGAATCGATACCTGGCTTTGATACTGGTTTGAGTATCGAAGCAATGAAAGAAAATCCCTGCTTTATTTCAAGGCAGACAAATGAAATTGCGCCAGCTGATTCCATTCTTTATGCCATTCGGGATGTGACTGCTACTGTCCCATGCATTGGCTTGATCACTGCTTCAATATTATCGAAGAAGGCTGCAGAAGGAATTCATTCGCTTGTTCTTGATGTCAAATACGGAAGAGCTGCTTTTATGCAACATTCTGAAAAAGCAAGAGAATTAGCCGCATCTATGGTTCAAGTTGGTACACAGCTCGGCATTCAAGTCACTGCACAATTGACTCAAATGGACCACCCCCTAGGCAATTGGCTAGGAAATAGTCACGAAATCTACGAATCAATTCAATGCCTGAAAGGAGTCGGTCCAGAGGATACAATGGAATTGGTTGTTGCTCAAGGAAAGGAACTTGGATTTGATATTGAAGAAGTTATTCGAAACGGTTCCGCTTTGACGGAATTTAGGAATATGATCATTCGACAAGGTGTTGATTCTAATGTCGCAGATATACTCCTCCATGATCCTTGGAGCATTCTACCAAAAGCCCCTCAACAGTATGTGCTCAAGGCTGAACAAAATGGTAACATTGCTGATATTGATGCGCTCATCATAGGCCAAGTCCTCTGTGAGGCAGGCGCTGGCCGTTCCCAACAGGGCCAAGATATTAATCATGGAATCGGTATTCAGTTGCATAAAAAAGTCTCAGATAATGTAGAAGAAGGAGAGCCAATAATGACACTTGATGCAGATTATGGCTTCGACATGCACCTTTTACAGCGATTAAAGGATTCGATTAAAATCAGTGAATATCAAGTAAAAGACGGTTCACGAATCCTCGAAACCATCACGATTGAGAACTGTTCGTAGTTCTCTATTCAATGGAAGCCGTCATAAGGGAGATGTTGTTGGCAAAACTCGCCGATTTAGCTTAGCTGGTGGAGCGTGGGACTGTTAATCCCAAGGTCGTGGGTTCGAGCCCCACAATCGGCGCCATTATTCCCACTCGATTGTACCGGGTGGTTTGTGCGTAATATCGTATACCACACGATTTACTGCGCCTTTCACTGCATTGGTAATACGTGTACTGATCTTTTGCAAGATTGCATGAGGGATTTCAGAATATCGAGCAGACATTCCGTCCATGCTTTTCACAGCACGAACGACAACGGTCTCACCATAAGCACGTACATCGCCGTGAACACCAACAGATCTGACTGGAAGGAGAGCGGCAAAGTATTGCCACGGAAGTTCCATTTCTCCGGCTTCGGCAGCTGATTCAAATTCTTCCTCAACAATAGCGCATGCTTCTCTTACAACCGCTACACGCTCGGGAGTCAATTCTCCAAGAGTTCGTACGGCAAGTCCAGGTCCTGGGAAGGGTTGGCGTTCTGCAACAATAATATCGAGTTCTCTTGCAAGTTCTCGAACTTCATCCTTGTAGAGATCACGTAGAGGTTCTACAACTTCGAGAGTCATGTCCTCTGGCAATCCTCCAACATTGTGATGTGATTTGATCGTGTCTCGAACACCACCACCGGATTCAATCCAGTCAGGAGCAATTGTTCCTTGAACAAGATACTTAGCACCACATTTCTTTTGTTCATCTTCAAAGATTCGAATGAAAAGTTCTCCAATCACCTTACGCTTTTCCTCAGGATCAGTAACGCCTTTTAGAGCCTTGAAATATCTGTCTGCAGCCTTTACGGTGACTAAATTGATTCCTTGTTGAGAGAGCATTTCTTCAATCTCTTCGGTTTCGTTCTTTCGCATAAAGCCAGTATCGACGTAGACACAATGGAGGAGATTCCCCACCGCTTTGTTTGCAATTACAGCAGCAACGGTTGAATCGACACCACCCGAACAGGCAATGATTGCAATATCATCGATTGTAGCCTTCATTTGTTCAATCGATTCCTCGATAAATTCAGGCGCATCAAACATCTCAATCCCTGCCGTTAACTTCTCGATCCATCTTTAGAACTCGTTCAATTTGATCCAGTTTATCTTGGACTAGTTTTTGAGCCATGTCATCATTGACGAGAGCGAGCATTTGTACTGCAAGATGACCAGCGTTGTCTCCACGATCTACACCGACTGTAGCAGCTGGAACACCGGGAGGAAGTTGGACAATTGAGAGGAGAGAATCGAAAGGAACTCTTCCACCGCAAGGAACTCCAATGACTGGTTTTGTTGTCAAAGCAGCAACTGCCCCCGGTAATGCAGCAGCAAGACCGGCCATTGCGATGAATACTTTACATCCATCTTCTTCCGCTTTGTGAATAATTTCTTCAACGAATTTAGGTGAGCGGTGAGCAGAAGCCACACGTAGTTGATAATCGACACCAAAATGGTCGAGAATTTTAGTACACTTTTCAGCAATAGGCATGTCCGATTTGGAACCGAGTAAAATGGTTACATCCATGTATCTCCCCCGGCGCGTATAGTTCTTTTAGATGACCCTCGGCCATCCTACAGAAAAACCATCACTCTTCTTCGATTAGAATACCATTTAGATCGAAAAAGTCTTTGCAGAAAACATCGAGATGTAACCAACATCCGTCTTCTTCGAATGTGCAATACAATGCTCCAATTGTGTCTTTCTTTCTCAAGATAGCCATTAGCCCATTTGAAGCTCTAGTGTTGAGGATGTGCCATTGATTCCTTTGAACTGGCGAAATCTCGAG
>DAKQ01000004.1:3399-10027 GCA_002496635.1 Euryarchaeota archaeon UBA82
GATTAGCGATGTGATACGTAAGACTAAATTGAATCCACACAATTCCCAGCGGAATCCATGAGGACACTGAATCAATAAGCGTTAGAATAAGGCCTGTAATTATTAGAAGGCCAATCAAATGAACACCACGATGGAGAATCAAAACTCTTCTATGCGACATCGTAGAGAAAAGAGCAAAACCAAGCAAAAGGATTGAGGCTAACAAGAACCAGGGTACAAGATAAGTGTATTTTCCAGAGATTAACAACAATATTGGGCAGACAAGAGTAAACATAGACCATGCCATTGTAAAGAGAGGAGTCATCATGACGGGGCGTTCCTCTGAAGGGAACCAACCATCAACAAACAATCCAACCATACCATTGCCAAGAACTCCCACTTCATTTGATTGTTGTATATAGGCAATGAGATTAAGTTGTATCACAAGACATCTTAGAAAATGGAACAAGTTTATTCATGCACAAGGGATGAATTCTTCGACCAATTGAATAAACATCCTTACCTTCGTATTCAAGACAAAGAAAACACAATCATCCTCCGGAAGGGTTGGTTGCAAATGATTTCTTTGAGCATTCTCAAAATGGACGAGCAGATTTGCGTTCGTTTCAGACCAAAAATAAGTCCTGTGGGTTTGATGATCCTCGCAACAGCAATTGTTATCTCAATTGCATCAATCTCATTGTTTTGGACTCTTCTACAAGTGATATTGATCGGATTCGCTTTACTTGTCCATTCTTCCCAACTCACCTGGGAGATGTTGCAATTTATTCAAGAACCAGTGGAATTTAATCATTCATCAAATGGATGATGAAGACAGAGATTCCGAGCAGCATAGACTTCATCAACCCGACGAACAGGTGTCGTTATTGGAGCATTATGCAACGTTTCTGCATCAACTTGAAGAACTTTAGCAAAATCTTCTGCAAATGTATCCAATGTATCTTTCGATTCCGTTTCAGTCGGTTCGATCATCATGCATTCTGGGACGACCAGTGGGAAATAAACTGTTGGAGCCATGTAGCCCATATCGAGCAAACCTTTGGCTACATCCATCGCTGAAATTCCCAACGACTCTTTTGCTGGTGCAAGAGAGAGTGTGAATTCGTGTTTTGCCACGACAGTTTCAGCTCCATCAACAAACATATGATCGACACCAGCAGCCTTTGCTTCTCTGTGAATTGCATGACGTAGATAATTTGCATTCAAGACCGCGTGTTCAGACATGGTTCGAAGTTCCTTACCGTATCGTCGATAATATGCCCAGCACCGAATGACTGCACCTGCATTACCATGCCACTGCTGAACCTTACCAATCGTTTGTTCCGGCTCATGCCATGTGTACCAGAAATCATCAACCGCTTGTTCCTGTTCAGATTCAGTTGGTTCTCTGCGAGAGACAATAGGTGTTGGTAGGAATGGTGCAAGATGTTGCTTCACACCAATCGGTCCAGAACCTGGACCTCCTCCTCCATGTGGTTGACTGAAGGTTTTGTGAAGATTGTAATGAACTGCATCAAAGCCCATCAGGCCAGGACTTGTTCTTCCAAGAATGGCATTGAAGTTTGCACCATCATAGTACATCAGCCCGCCAACTCCGTGGACGACTTCAGATGCTTCTGCAATATCATGTTCAAACAAACCGAGTGTATTGGGATTCGTGATCATCATTGCTGCTGTGTCTTCACCAACGACTGCTCGTAGTGCATCAAGGTCGATGCGACCATCGACCTTACTCGGAATCTCAATAATCTCGAATCCAGCCATAGCAGCGCTCGCAGGGTTCGTTCCGTGTGCTGAATCAGGAACAATCACCTTGGTTCTTTGATGTTCACCACGATGCCTGAAATATTCTTGGAAACATCGAACTGCAGTAAATTCACCTTGTGCTCCAGCAACTGGTTGCAATGTGACTGCATCCATCCCTGCACAGATGGAAAGCATCTCTTGCATTTCAAAGTAAATTGAAAGTAAGCCTTGGATTTGATGCTCAGGCTGATGAGGATGGATATCGGCAATGCCTGGAAGTTGAGCAATAACTTCGTTCACACGAGGATTATGCTTCATTGTACAAGAGCCAAGAGGGTAAAATCCAGTATCAATTCCAAAGTTTCTCTTTGAAAGCCAAGTGTAATGGCGAACCATTTCTGGTTCAGAGAGTCTTGGCCATCGTGGAAGACTTTTGCGAACGATATTATCTGGAAGAGATAGTTTGGAAGCATCGAGAAGCGGTTTAGGCTGAGCATACCCTTTGCCAGGAGCGCCGTGATGATCGAAAAGATGGCTCATGCAGCCACCTCCT
Source organism: Euryarchaeota archaeon UBA82 (assembly GCA_002496635.1). GTDB lineage: Archaea > Thermoplasmatota > Poseidoniia > Poseidoniales > Poseidoniaceae > MGIIa-L2. The sequence goes on from DAKQ01000004.1 coordinate 5,699, forward strand.
TTACCCATGATTCAAGACTTAACGAAAGTCGTTCAATATCGTCACCAGAGGTCTGGTCAGTAAACGTGAGTAACAAACGATTTGATTGGTCAGGATACCACCATGATAGATCAAAACCCCCAATTATTCCCTTTTCCTCGAGATACGTCAAGCAATTTTTACCAGTGTCTGGAACTTCGATTGCAAATTCATTGAAGTGTGATTGGTGCTCGTGAACAACAGATAGCCCCTGGATAGAAGCAATTTTCTGTTTAGCATAAGTGCATGCAGCCATGTTTCGTATTGCTAACTCTTCAAGACCTTCTGGCCCAAGAAGAGACATATGCATCGCTCCCATTAAAGCGATAAGTGTCTCGTTTGTACAGATGTTTGAGGTTGCACGATGTCGTCTGATGTGCTGCTCACGGGTTGAGAGAGTCAGACAATATGCTTCTTTTCCATCAACATCGATGCTTCTTCCAACAATTCGACCCGGCATTAGACGTAGATATGGTTTGGTGCATCCAAAGATTCCGTAAATTGGCCCTCCTGCTGTAATTGGACTGCCGAGAGGTTGTCCTTCTCCAACAACAATATCGGCACCGTAGTTTCCTGGGGCTTCAACAAGTCCCAAGGAGATTGGTTGTATGGCAACAATGAGAGCTGTATATTCTCCAATAATCTCTTTCAACTTCGGATAGCCACCATCGATGATACCAAGTGGATTCGGTTGTTCTACATATACAGCACACGATCCTGCAGCATTAGCAACATCATCGAGATTGATAAGACCGTTTTCATGATGCCTCAGTTTCTTAATTTCAATTCCAGCGCCTTGACAGTAATTGTGGATGACTGAACATCGGTCAGGAGGTGTAAGTTCGGAGATGTATACTGTATTCTTCTGCTCAGCCTTCCTATTATGAACACGGACAGCGCACGTAATCGCTTCAGCGGCTGCGGTAGACCCGTCGTAGAGAGAGAGATTTGTCACAGGCATAGCAATTAATTCGGAGATAAGCGACTGGAACTCCCACATTGCCTGTAGCATTCCTTGAGACACTTCAGGCTGATATGGCGTATAAGAGGTGAGAAATTCGCCACGAGTAATCAATTGGAAGACACTGGATGGAACGAAGTTACGATACAAACCTGCACCAAGGAAAGATACCTTGTCGCTAAGAGCAACATTAGATCCAAGAAGGCGCTTTGCATCAGCAAGTAGTTCTTCTTCACTTTGAGCATCAGGGAGGGGAAGATCTTCGTTCATACGAACCCCAGCAGGAACATCTGCAAACAACGCATCAATCGAGTCGAAACCCATTTCTTGAAGCATTTCTTTTTCTCGTCCAAGATTAGGGAGTTGGTCAACCATTGAAAAGCACCTCCGCAGGTGTACTGAACCAATCGCGTAGCGCTCATAATATTCGTCATTGAGCCATCAGCAGTTGGAAACTGTTTCAGACGAATGGTGGCCGCACAATTACGGCCTTAACAGACGACCTTGGACTTGCTGCAATCAAGACTTCATCGCCCTCTTTGACACCAGAAATGTAGCCAATCCCAATGCCTGTATTACCCAGTGAAGGCGAGGGTGCTCCTGAGGTAAGTTCTCCGATTACAGAACCATCCAAGGTCGTGACAACTTTACCTGGTCGCGGCAATGGACCTCGTTCGAGATACTTGATTCCCCACCAGCGTGCATCTGAATCAGGATGAGAAATAACACGAGATTTGCCAGTGAACTCATGACCAAGATCCAATCCAAATGGTACATTTGTTTCCCAAGAATCTCTTGCGAGAAATGTGTGCAATCCATCATCTAGACCAGGCCATAGGAAGTCAACTCCAGAGAGGAGGTACCCCTTTTCCAGTCGTAACGTGTCTCTTGCACCTAATCCAATGGGTGTCGCTCCAGCTTCAGCAAGAGCTCTCCATACAGCCACAACATCTTCGTTTGGAACAAATATCTCATATCCTGCTTCGCCGGTGTAACCTGTTCCTTGAATCCAGCCAGTAACTCCAAGGTTATTTTCAGATAATGCACTCCATTTGAAACGGCCAACATGTTGACCTTCACCAAATGCTTCATCCAACATCTCTTTGCTCGTTGGGCCTTGAAGAGCGATAATCGACATCGATGGCGAGAGATTCTCCAAAGTGACACCCATTTGTTCTGGATTGAGTTGGTGGAACCAATTCCACATGACGTCGATCATTGATGCGTTTGGAACTCCAAGAATCTCCGTCTCAGAAACGACTGCAAAAATCATGTCGTCAATAATAAATCCATCATGATCGAGAAAATGCGTGTAAGCACATCTACCTGGAGCGATGTCTGAGCATTTTTGAGTAGCAACAGTCTCCAACCATTCTCTAACACCTTTGCCACTGAATCGAAATGAACCCATGTGGGAGACATCAAACAGACCGGCTGTTGAACGGCATGCAAGATGCTCTTCAGTAATGCTAGAGTACCATATTGGTAACTCAAAACCATGGAAATCTACGATGTTTGCTTGCAAGGAAACATGTTCATCATACAGAGGTGTTCGTACAGGAGCGCCTTCGCCCATGTTTCTTTGCTAGTATAACCAGCATTAAATCATCACTGATATAATTTGAAATCTCTATTTTCCAGAATTACGTCGAATTGACCAATTCTTACGGCCTAAACCTTCTAAAGCAACTCCAGACAATCCTCCCCAAATCAATGGTGAATCTATTTTGAAGTACAACATCACTATCATTGCAAGGGAAGCAACAATCCAGTGGTGCATCCAAACTGAGTCATTACGCAGATGAAATTTAAAATTCTCAGTTACCCATCTAGTAACTACAAAACCCAAAATCATTGAAAGAGAGTAATAAGCAAATTCCATATCCCCACGGGATACTTCGAAAGATATAACCTCTTTCTAGACAACTAATAGGCTACTGGAACTGGATCTAACATTCACCACAAATACCACGATGCTGCAGTGCGATATGGCTTCCAACGCAATGAAACTTCAAGCACGTCCTCCTTTGAAAGCGCAGATGGAGCCAACACTTGTTTGCATATTTTGAAGTCTTAACCACAATATATGATTTCTTGCTTTCAATCTGAAATAATTCAATCAAATTGTTGAAGGCAATCCCCTAACGATATCATCACCGATTTGTATAGCATTTTCAACAAAACGATTCAATACATCTCTGGTTACAGCTGGGTTAGCAATAACAGGCCTTAGTATGACAAAGCCTCCAACATTTGAACTTGAAACCATGAATCTACCTTCTCGCATCATCCGCTCACGGATTTGGAAATTGACATCATTGAGGTCAAATCCATCGACTACATATCTCATGCAAACATTTGACCAAACCCGAGATGACACCATCTCTAACTTTCCTTCAGCCTCAACTAACGATTGTAGATAATCTGCTAAATCGACATACGAATCCACAAGCCGGGCCCAGCCAGCATCTCCTTTTTCCCTCCAGGCTAGGAATAATTTCAGGGCATCGTTGCGACGTCCACACTGAAGACTAATCCTTCCAATATCGATATCTTCAGAATCTCCGTGGAATAGATAATGAGCAACATCACCATGTGAGCATACCTTTCGTAATATCTCTGGTTTTTTGATTAAAAATGCTGAGCAGACTAGAGGTACACCCATCATTTTGTGGGCGTCCCAGCAGACTGAATCTGCAAGTTCTACACCATTCATAAGATCACGGTGCTTTGTACTAAACATGCAAGATCCACCCCATGCAGCATCTACATGAAGCCAAATATCATTGTCCGAGCAAATCTCTGCTATCTCCTTAATCGGGTCAAATGCGCCCCTAACTGTAGTTCCTGAAGTAGCGATTACACAAAATGGAGTTTGTCCATTTGTTCGTGTTCTTTCGATTTCTTCTTGGAGTTTGTCAATACGCATTCTGCCACTTTCGTCACATGGGATTTTGATAACGTTATCAAAACCGATTCCAAGTACATTAGCAGCCATCAAAACAGAATAATGAGATTCTATTGAAACATAACATACCAAATTGTCACCACTGAAACCTCTTCGCTGGCCCAGAGGGTCGATTTGGTATCTGGCACACATCATTCCAATCATATTACCATTAGAACCGCCAGTGGTCAAAGAACCATTACCGTCACTATAGCCCACAATCTCACACATTCGGCGAATCAGGGCCTGCTCGATGAGAGTAGCCATAGGTGATAGTTCAAACGTGTACATCGAATTATTGGAAAGTGTGGCTATTACCTCTCCGGCAAAAGCTGCAATATTCATTCCACCCCATAATGGATTCATAAATCCGGGATGATTAGTTCGTACGCTATAACGCAGA
>DAKQ01000102.1 GCA_002496635.1 Euryarchaeota archaeon UBA82
TTCTCTGGAAAACCTTCTACTGAGATGGAGTTTCTTGAGGTTGGTGGAAACCTATTGAAACCTGATGGAATCGCATTTTCACTTTCTAATGGAATGGGATTTGAAGAAAAGATGGTTCATGCCTTTGGCGCAAAACGTGTTCTTTCCGCAACGACAACGCATGGTGCCTACAGGCCAAAACCAGGTCAAGTCGAATGGGCTGGTAAAGGTCAAATCATGCTTGGATCTTTCATCCATCCTTTTTCCTTTGAAGATTTCAAACCGCTTTTATCCACCTTGAATGAATCAGAATTGGCTCCTCTATGGGTTGATGATGGAAGAGCCGCATTATGGAATAAAATGCTGCTCAATATTGCAATCAACCCTGTTGCAGCTGTAATCGGGAAAGAAAATTCTGCTCTATTAGAACCAATAATATTCGATTCTGTTGTTGCTTTAATGTTTGAAGGGGTAAAGATTGCACGAATGGAGGGGATTGAGCTCGAATCTGATGAACATCTCGTTGATCGATTACGAGAAGTTCTCGTTCAAACAGGTACAAATTATTGTTCAATGCTGCAAGATGTTCGTGCAGGAAGGCCGACAGAAATTGAAATCCTAAATGCTGAAATCTGTAGGAGAGGGGAGCGATTAGGTATTGCGACCCCTCTAAATCAACTCATGACCTCTCTTATTCGTCAGTTACGATAAGATCCTTGTTGAAATGGAGTCCTCTATTTTCAGTTCGAGTATTCGCATCCTCTGCTACAAGACGTCCAACAAGAACCATATTCCGAAGTTCTACAATTTCACGAGTAGGGATGCTCGTTTTCCAAATAGCATCAATCTCTTGTTCTAAGAGGGTTAAGCGACGAATGGCTCGTTGAAGGCGTGAATATTTCCTCGATACACCGACTTCAAATCGCATCGTTTGGTTCAATGTTGTACGATCGTGAGCAATTGAACCATGCTCTGATAACATGTCTAGCCCCTCAGATCTCCACTCAGGCAGGACTTGATGTTCTGAAGATGGAGGGTTTTCAATAAGATATTCTGAGGTTTGGTGAGCAAAAACAACTGCTTCAAGTAAACTATTCGAGGCAAGTCTATTCGCTCCATGCATGCCTGTACAAGCCACTTCACCAATAGCAAAGAGTCCAGGTATAGTTTCATTATCTGAGGCCAGGAAAACCCTCCCATGAATGTCCACTTTCAGTCCACCAACCATGTAGTGTGCTGCTGGTCCAACTGGCAATGGATCAGTTCCGAGTGTTAACCCATAGGTTTGCAGACGTTTCGCAATCATTGGGAATCGCTTCCTCAATTTATCTCCGTCTAAGTGTTCAGTAACGAGCCAAACATGAGATTTTCCAGTTTCTGCAAGTCTTTGGTCGATCGCTCTGGCAACAATATCTCTTGTTGCCATCGATCCTTCTTTCGAGGCAGTAAGTGTGAAAGAAAGACTTGCTGGGTCTTGCAATTTATTATTAGACCATTTGTTATATCCTTCATGGTCGAGAAGTACAGCCCCTTCTCCACGAAGAGCTTCTGTAATCAAAAATGGCCGTTCACCTTCCATCATTAAAGCAGTTGGATGGAATTGTACATATGCCATGTCTTCAATGCAAGCACCTGTTCTATAGGCCATTGCAACACCATCTCCAGTTGCAACTGAAGGATTTGTTGTCTTATCCCACAATTGTCCAGCACCGCCAGTTGCAAGAAGAACTGCTCCACCAGTGATCGTCTCGACATTTCCAGAATCTTGGTCTAATGCCCAAACACCACAAATTCCTTTTCTAGGATCTTTATGTTCTCTCTGAATAAGGTCAATTGCCAATGTATTGGGCTTCAGTGAAATATTCGAATGTCGTCGTGCAGCATCGTTTAGAGCACGTTCAATCTCTCTGCCAGTAGCATCTTTGGCGTGTAGGATACGACGAGATGAATGGCCACCTTCTTGTGCTAATTGGAATTCTCCGTCGGTGGTTTTCTCAAAGTTGACGCCAATTTCAAGTAAATCTTGAATGCGGCCACCTGCTTCTTCAACAACCATCTGTACCACGGATTTGTTGCACATACCAGCGCCTGAGCGTAATGTATCTGCGACATGTCCTTCGATTTCCTGAACATTTGTCTTATCAAGAATTGCTGCGATTCCACCCTGAGCCCAATTTGTTGAAGAGTCCTTAGGACGCTGTTTGGTAAGGACCGTAACCATGAGTCCAGCGTTAGCGAGTCGTAATGCTGCAAATAGCCCTGCGATACCCGTACCGATGATGAGCACTCGCGGCATCGTTTGTTCCTAATGGTCGTGGTTCTTGACAACATCGGTTTGTTCATGCGATACTCTAATTTGTTCCCGTCTCTAGGCTCAGTATATGTTGCGTAAGTTAATCGGTCTCATGGGCTTGTTAACTCTCGTTTTTGTAATTGCGAATGTACACTTTGGGGCTGTAGCCCCATATATTGTTGAGGGAGCTCCTAATTCAAGACTTGATGTCCTTCGATTGGCAGACCCAGGCTGTACAGTTCCAGAAATGGAAAAAGAAATTTCCGAGACAGGTAGTGCTTTTTGTCTTTCAGAATCAGGTACTTGGGGTACTGCGGATATTATGCTCTTATGTTGGGGTTTGTTGATTATAACAGCAGGCCGATTCAGAATGCCATCAAATCCTAAACTTGCTCGAAGAATACGTCGAGTGATGATGATTTCTGGATCGATGTTATTCGGTTTAGCGATCCTAGATCGCTTCGAATTGTTGCCTACAGGCGCAAATTCAGACACACTCTCAGATTTGGTTCCATTGCCTCTCACTGCATGGCAACTACAAATCGTCATGGCCATAGTTGGCGCATTACTCCTTAGAGGCCCCAAATATAATATCTCTGAATTTGAAGAGAATTACCGATCACTGGAGTCGGAGCGTGAGAAGGAATTGAGAATGCAACAAGTCTTCAATCAAAAGGCAAGAGATATGGCTGCTTCGAAAGAAGGTGTTGCAAAGAGAAGTCGGTTATTGGATAGAGATGCAAGTCTTGTCCCATTCAGGACACGAACCTCTCCGAGGGTACGTGCAACTTGTCCATACTGCAAAGGTGGCGGTTGTAAAGAGTGTAGAATGGCTGGTGTAGTCTGAGACGGCACCATTTTCACTACTCTCAAACGTGTGCCATAGACGCATAATCAACCGATTGTTTAAATCCTCTCGATGAACGGTGTTCGCGTTAAGGTCAGTGAAATATCTGGCAGAGGGATTGGGATGTTTCTAAAAGCACTTGAAATGGAGAACTTCAAATCGTTTCGCGGAGAGGTAGTAATTCCTCTCGATCGAGGTTTTTCAGCCATTACTGGACCGAATGGATCTGGAAAATCGAATTGTGGTGACGGAATCCAATTCGTATTAGGCCCTAAATCAACACGTACGATACGCGCTCAAAACACAAAACAACTGATGTTCAATGGTGCTGAAGGTTACAAACCTGCTCGACATTGCACAGTAACATTGGTTTTTGGTAATCCGGTTCTATCAAGTGGAAGACGCCGCCTACCAATCGAAAACGATGAAGTGCGCATGACACGTTCAATCCGATTAACCGCTTCTGACAATGTAGTTTCAACCTACCTCCTCGATGGAGAGGAAAGTTCTCAGAAATCGTTTCACCGCCTCCTCAACGCAGCCAATGCTCGTCCTGATGGCTACAACATCGTTCTCCAAGGCGACGTTACTGGTCTGGCTCGAATGACTCCAATTGAACGACGAAAGGTTCTGGATGGGGTCGCTGGTGTTACGTCCTATGATGATGAGATTCGTAAAGCTAAGAAACAACAGGATAATGTTGACTCCTATCTAGAACGGATTGGAATGCTCCAAGAGGAACAACAAGTTCGCCTCAAGGAACTCTCTGAAGAACGTAAGATTGCAGTAAAAGCACAATCTATTACCGATGAACTCACACTTTCCCGTTCTCAACGATATCAGGCGATGTATGCAAGTTTACAATTTGAACTCCAACATCAAATCGAAGAGCAACTCCGATATGTGGAAGAAGCAGCACTTCTCGAAGCAGAAGTCAAAGAAGGAAGCAAAACACTTGTTAAACTGGATGATCGAATTGGTGAAATTCAGAAACAAATCGATGCACTGCTCGGAGGCGACGGGAATGCCCTTTCCCAAGCAATTCACAGTTTACGGGTTCAAGTTGACAGGGATAAAGATCGCATTGAAGACGCGAAACAGGCTGATGTTGATGACAAAGAGGAACTTGAGATATCGCTTGAGCGTTATAATGAAGCAGCAACAGCTCTAACTACCTTGCTTACCGAGGTTCAAACCAGCAAAAATCAACTCGAAGAATGCGAACGTATGTTGATGGAAGCCCAATCGGAAGAAGATGAAGTTCGAACACTCTTGAAAGGCTCTGGTAAAACCAATGCTGAACTCAACAGAGCTCTCGGCGATGCAATCGAAAATCTTGAGGAGGCTAAAAAAGCTGTTTCAGCGGCACAATCAGAAGTCGATAGGACTGCTGCCCAGGTTGAAATCATCGCCAAATCTCTTGGAAAAGAAGAAGAAAAATTCGAAGAATCTCGGCTCGAACTCGAAGAGAAAGAGGCAGAATTCAAGGCGGTTAGTGGAAATGGTAAGAAAGTTGATCGCTCATCACTGACCCAAGGAATAATCGATTCAGAAAATGCAGAATCCAGACTCCTTCAGGAAAATGCTGCAATCGAGCGAAGAATGACCGAAACAGAACGTCAACTCCGCTCTGCTAGAGCTGAACTTGAATCCAAATCCAATTCGAAAGGAATGGCAGGGGGTGCAGCAGCAGTAATTGCTGCCCGTGACCGTGGCGAACTTCGCGGTGTAATCGGTACAATCGCTGAATTGTGTGGCCCTATTAACGCTGAACATGAAACCGCCCTTGCAACAGCATTCGGCGGAGCAATGACTTCTGTTGTGGTTGATTCGGATCAAGTTGCAGCAGAAGCAATTCGCTGGCTTGCTCAACGAAAAGCAGGGAGAGCAACGTTCCTTCCTCTGAACAAATTAACTGCAAACCGGGCTGGTGGAAAAGCCATGATGGTTGCAAGAAAGCCCGGTGTTATTGGATTCGCTTACGAACTTCTGGAATACGATCCAAGAATTGATGCTGCTATCAAATTCGCTCTTCGAAACACGCTTATTGTGGACAGCATGGAAATAGCTCGACAAAACATGGGTGGAGTTCGACTCGTAACAATGCGAGGCGATGTAACTGAAGCAGGAGGCGCTATGGTTGGTGGTTCTCGTGCACGTATGTCCGTTGGATTTGGTGGAGGAATCGCAGGCGCAAAAGAAGTCGAGCGCCTCTCCTCTGAAATCGAGCGCCTTCGACTTATGTCAGACACAGTATCTGCTGCACTTATTGATGTGCGCGCGGAACAGAAATCATTGCGAAACCAAATCAATGAACTCGCCAATGAAGAAGGCGCTCTCAAGCGAGAGACGCTACGAGCAGAACTTTCAACGTTCAAGAAAACCCATGCAAAAATCGTTGGCGAAGTACGTCAATTGAAAGAGCAACTTCAATCACTTGAAGCGCTTGGAAGCGAGCAACTTGAGGCTCTCGATTCTGCAGAATGTGATGTGGCTGATGCGGAGATCATTCGCAATAATGCTCACAGCGCACTTGAGGATGCAAGTCCTCAGCACTTGAAAGATCGATTGCATGAATGTACTGTTAAACGAACCAAGGCCGAAGGAATTCGTTCGAATGCAGAAGTTACATTGAAAGGAGCATCAGAGCGTAAAGACTTACTTACAAACAGCGCTGAAGGTGAGAAAGAACGTATTTCACAACTCGAATCAGCTCTTTCTACAAGGTCAGAAACTGTCATTCAGTTGAAAGAATCCATCCGAACAAATGGGCTTATTCTTGCTGAAAAGGAAGCTGAACGAGCCCAATATCTCGAAGAAAATAAGGGGCTTGAAGATGAACGATTAGAATTGGTTGAAGAACGAGCAGGTCTTAATTCATCTCTGACACAAAAGGCAAACCAAGCAAGAAGCCATCGTAATCTCTCTTCTGAATTCGAACGTACTATTCAATTAAAGCGACAGGAACTTCATGGTGTCGAAATGGATATGGGGGCAACTGGAATTGAGCCTGCTGAAGAAGGAGTAGTGCTCGATAATGTTGCGGATATTGATCGAAGAATTCGAAGACTTGAACGACGATTGGAAGAGTTTGGAATGGTCAACATGCGTGCTATTGAGCAGTATGATGCTGTAGAAGAACGATTGAAAGCCATGGAAGGCGACTTCAAGAAACTGAGAGATCGAAAGAAGCAATTGATCGAAGTTGCAGAACGATTAGAAGAACAACGCAAGGTACGGCTGATTGCAGTACTCGAAAAGGTCAATGAGAATTTCAAGAAGGTGTACAAAGCTGTAAGTAATGGTGGTCGAGGTGAACTCTATCTCGAAAACAAGGATGAGCCTTTCAAGGGCGGCCTGGAACTCTGGGCTCAACCGAAAGGAAAGTCATCGAATGTTACTCGCCACCAATTGTCAGGAGGCGAGCAATCAGTGGCTGCTTTAGCGCTCATCTTCGCAATTCAAGATTATGATCCTAGCCCGTTCTATTACTTCGATGAAGTAGACCAAAATCTGGACAGCGTCAATGCTGAATGTATTGCAAAGATGTGTCGAGAGCGCAGTAAGCGTGCGCAATTCATTATGGTTACACTCAGGAAGGTTTCACTTCAACTCGCAGATCACCATATTGGAATTACTCACGGGGGGGATGGGTGCAGCCGTAGAATCGTTGATTTCGACCAAGAACAAGCAATTGCACTCGGAGAACAAGCGCTCAAAGAAGCAGAGACTGCAGCAGCAACCAATCAAAAGCGAGCCGAAGAAGAAGAAAAGGGTCTTGCAGAGATGCCAACAGTCCCAGAACCTCTCCCAGCACCGCAGAGCCTTGGGGGTTTGCTGAAGCACATGGTTGAAGATGAAAGTATTGCTTCTTTAACCGAACGAGCGATCGAAACAAATGAAGATATTGAAGAACGAGCAAAACTCGTAGAATCAATCGCATCAATGGATGAAGAGGAACAGAAAGAGAACTCTATAGAAAAGGTTGAATGAGGCGATTTCAATGAGTCAAAAAGGTCTAGATCAATGGTTCCTGCGACAGGATGTCATTGATCAATTGCTCCAAAGTGGAGATGATGATCTTGAAGGAATCAATGCTTATGCTGACCGGATTATGATGATTGCTCAGACTGAGGAAGCAGAGCATCAAACACTTGATGATCCATTTGACAGAAGTGTTGCTTTAGTTATGTCCTTAGTTGGTAGCGAAGGATTGGATGCCTGGAATATTGACTTGACGAGTTTTCTAAAACAGTTTACAAAGAGGGTGAAATCTCAAGCAAATAATTTGGATTTACCTGCATGTGGTCGACTCATTCGAATGGCTTGGGAAGTACTCCACCATCAAGCAGCCCTCCTTTTTGACCGCGTACAATATCAGGATCAAGATGATGATTGGGGCGCAGACTTTGATTTTGGTTGGGAGGCCGAATACGACGATCACGAATTCCATTTCACAAATACTGTTCTTCAAGGAGATGCTGATGATGTCCTCGCTGGGCTCTTCGATGAGCGTGTACGTCGAGATGAAGGCCGACCAGTTACATTGGGTGAACTTCTTTCAGCCCTAAAAGATGCAGCAGATGATGCTGATGCAATTAAACAACGTGAGGAAAATAGAGCAGCCCATGCTGTCGAATTAGAAGATATGCTTTCAAATGTCGGGGGTCGAATGCACAATGAAGATTTGGATGGCGATATTGAACGGTGTTGGACAGCACTTCGTCAAACAACTCAAGCATTAAAATCGAATAATGTTCCACTCTCAGAAGTAATGAATTCGCTCAGACCAATCTTAGAGAACACGTTCGGAGTCATTCCCGAAGGATATGAAAAAGATGCGAAAGTGAGTTCCTTTATTGCGGGCTTATTCTTGACCCACAAAGGAATTGCTTCAATCACTCAAGGAAATGACATTACAGATGTCATAATGATTGAAGATCTCTGGCCCAAATTAACTAATTTCGTTGAAGTAATCGAGGCGAGTCAGGAAGAGGATGAAGTTTCCTTGACAAATCGGGAAGAAGCAAAAACCGGTTCAGTGCTTCATGCTGAGCGCTTACAGATAAGAGCAGAGAAAGCACGTGAAGCAGAAGAGAAGAGACGCTTGAAGAAGGAAAAAGAAGCTCTACAAGAAGAAAACAAAATCAATGAAGATTTAGATTGGCTTGTCGAATGAGGTGATAACATGACAGAATTAGCATTAGAAACTCTCCTTGAAGCCACATTGTTTGGATCAGGCAAGTCAATGTCAATCTCTGAACTTTCAGAGTCTCTTGGATATGAGCAAGATGAGATTACAGAATCTTTGGGTAATCTCCAAGGGACTATGAAGCGAAGAAGAGGCGGAGCACTACGTCTTGTTGAAATTGGTGGTAAATGGGCTATGGAGGTTCGTAATGAAGTTACACAACACCTTCCTGCGAGTACGAAGACTGATATGCCCAAGAAGTTGCTCAAAGCAGCTGCATTAATTGCATATCATCAACCGATGCATCAATCCCGTCTCGTTGAATTACTTGGTCAAAAAGCGTATGATTACGTACGAGAACTTGCTCAATATGGGATGATTCAAAGAAGAAAGGAAGGAAATACTCGCCGTTTAACGACCACTCGCCGTTTTTCAGAAGCGTTTGGTTGTCCTCATACTGACCTAAGGAAGGTAAGAAAATGGTTCAGAGAACAGGTTACGGACGCAGGACTCTTTGATGGGATGCAAGAAGTTGATGCATTACAAGAAGTTGGTGAAGATGGCCTTATCCAAGCCACTTTACCATTAGAAGAAGAGTGATTAAGCGCGATATTCTTCTAAGATCTCAGTGACCTTTGTTTGGGTAATTGGCCCCTCATGATCAATCAATAACTTTGCAACATCTTCTATTTCATTGCCCTCAGCACCAGCACTGACAGCCATATTTCGAGCATGAAGTCTCATGTGACCTTTTTGAATTCCACTCGTTGCAAGTGCTCTAAGTGCACCTAAATTCTGCGCAAGGCCTGCTGCAGCCATCACTGATGCGAGCTCTTGTGCCGATTCAACACCAAGAATTTCTAGATTCGTTCGAGCAACAGGGTGCACCTTGGAGGCGCCTCCAACAATTCCAACCGCCATGGGTGTCTCGATAGAGCCAACAAGATTTCCATCTGAATCAAGTTCCCATCGAGTCATGGAGCCATATTTGCCTTGCGAATAAGCAACATATGCATGACAACCTGCTTCAATTGCTCTCCAATCCTGGCCGCATGCTACAGCGACAGCGGATATTCCGTTCATGACACCTTTATTGTGTGTTGCAGCTCTGTAAGGGTCTGCTACTGCAAAATGATATGCTTCAAGTATTCCTGAGATGATACTTATGCCATCTTCTCTATCGCCAGTGTTACTGATCTCTTCAGGGGTAAATGTGGCTTTTACCCTCGCAAGTCTGTCTGTGGCTAGATTCGATAGTATTCGCAGCAATGCTCTTCCTTTCGTAATTTGTTCAAGTTCTGGAGCAAGAAGCTCTGCCATTGTATTGACTGCATTCGCACCCATGGCATCCCTGCAATCCACGTGAATATGGACAATGAACATCTTCCCTGAAAGAGTTTCAATGCTTCGAGTCGAGATATCCTTACACCCTCCTCCAAGACGTATCATTGTAGAAGGGAGGCTGTTTGCTAAATCCATTAAAGAATCTTTATTCTCAAGCACTCCTTGCTCTGCATCCTGATGATCGTCAATATCGAGGAGTTGAATTTGAGCAATCATCATTGGCCCATCATTTGTTGATGTAAAGCCTCCATACGCATGGCATCGTTTAGCCATATTTGAGGCAGCAGCCACAACGCTCGATTCTTCAAGACAAAAGGGGATGACGTATTGCTTTTTATCGATAATAAAGTTCGTTGCAATACCTACTGGGAGCGACATAGTGCCTATGACATTCTCAATCATACGATCAGCAGCATTATCGTCGAGTTCGCCATTATTTGCTAAAGCAGCAATCTGTTCTGGGTTAAGGTTAGAACTTTGTGCGATAAGCTGACGTCGCTCATCAACAGTCAGTTTGTAGAATCCTTTCAAGCGGCTGTTATCGACAGGCATTGGTTCTCTCCTCGTACAAGCCAGATGTTCTTGAAACATCAACCAATCGGAACAAATTAACGCATCTAACGTTTTAATTAACGCGTTAAAAACCCGTTATATTTGCGTTAGTTGAAGGGTTTTCAACATTCTCGTTAATTGATTAACGTGTCATAACAGGTCTCCTCATCTCCTAAATTTCATGAAAGGTCATATACCTGTTCAAAGTTGTTCGTACATGCGTACTGGAACTATTGATTTGCGTTTACCAAGTCTTCGAGAAGATCCATTTTCTCAAGGGCCGCTAGCATCAAAGGATTCTGAACTGCTGGTTGGAAGACATTCATACTTTGAAGAGATGCATAAGAACATACAATTCAAGTCTTCAAGAAGAATACTGCTTGTAGGCGAATATGGTTCAGGGAAGACCTCATTTGTCAATTGTCTTGGTGGCAAGACGAATTTACACATACACGTGGACCGAATTGATACAATCAACCCGGGCCTAGAACTTCTTAGAGATATTTATTCTCAAGTTGTAAGTGCAACAGCACCAACAGATCACAAAAAACTTGAGCGAGAACTAGAAACCTCTCTCCATAGCAAACGGAATCATTTACCAGTGATTTCAGTGGATGCTGATATGGCTAATATCCCTTCTTTAGAGGCTTGTTTACTAGCTTCAGTGCCCTTTTTTGAACGCTTATCAGCATTGATTGTGGTGGCTGTTAGCCCAACTCAAAAATCCCTCCTCTCAGAGCAAATTAGAGAACGCTTTGAAATTAGGATGATGGAGGAACTCGATGTAGATAGTGTGAGAGCTCTCGTTGAACGTAGAATTAGTAGGTATTCAACCCAACCTTATCAGATGACTGCAGAGGAGGCTGAGAAGGTACTCGCTGCTAGCAAGAATGGACATCCAGGTTCTATCATCCAAGTTCTACGTTCAGTAATTGATGGACAGATTTTACCTGATATTGTTCCAAATCAGATTTCAGAACTCCCACTCAAAGAAGAATTGCTTGATGCCACCTCAGAAGATCACGATATGAACCTCTTTACACAAGAGGTTGAGGAAATCGAAGAGCAAGTTATTGAACTTCCAAATGAGGTGGAAGCGGGAGGTGCAGTAGACCTTGATGAATGGAAAGACGGACCTGGTATGTCAGGTGCAATAGGCTTCGACCTCAATCTTGAAATTCTGGAAGAACCAATAATCGAAGAGGAGAAAGAGGAACCAATTGCTGATACATACGTGACTGAAGATACACTTCCATCCGTAGGTAGTTTTGGTGGCCTGAGGGATCGTTGGAAAGAGACCAGTCAATCAATAAAGTCAGCAGATGAACAAGAAGGAGAGTATGAGCCAATGGATGATGCGAATTCTTTGTGGGTAAGTAAAGACCTACTTAACGCACAAGAGGCTCCTGAAATCGAACTTTCCGAAGAAGAACCGTCTCAAGAAGTTCATTTAATGAATGAACCGTTTGAAAGTCAAGACCAGATTTTGGTTGATGATCACGATATTCTCCAAAACGAATCGATGCTGAAAACACTTACGAATTTACTTTCTCAACTACTCTCGCCTTCCACAAATCAGGCTGCTTCCAATAATCTTGCTGAAAATTTACAGGCTCTATCTCGTCCTAAAATTGGTGAGAAAGCAGAACATTCGCTAAACGTAATGGTTCTAACTTCGTTGACCAAATCCGAAAGCATTGTTGTTTCGGTTGCACAACAAAGAACTGTATCCCCATCCGACAAATTGCTCTTGGAGAAATTAAACATTAAACGAGCAAGGCTTTCACAAATATGTAATAGGCTACACAAAGCAGGTATTCTTGATGTAAGGATGGTTGGAAGGTCACGAATGTTTGGCCTAACTCGCACTGCACTTGCCCAAATGATGGCATGGGGTCTTGTAGGAGGTGACGTTTGATGTCTTGGACAGTTTCATGGTCATGGCAAGCACCTTCACGAATCAGTGCGATAGCGTCCATAGACGGTCAACTAGCTGTAGCATATGGGCTTGATTTGGTTCTCTTTAATGAATCAAATGAGATTCAATGGAAACAGACAATGCCATTCAAAGTACATGCAATATGTAACGGCGAGGGTACGATTGGTATCTTGGCTGCACACGGGTTTTTTGTGCTAAAAACAGTTGATGGAACGATGTTGCATGAAGGCAGAAGTAGTCCAGGTGGATTTTTACATCTTCTTCATCGCCCAGGCGGGGGGTGGATTTTATCTGGAAGAGATGGCAATCTGCATCTGTTTGATTCAAATGGGAAAGGGATCCGTAGAATCTCCTCTGGAATTATTCGAAGACTTGTTGGATGGCTAGATAGAGAACATTTGCTTTGGCAATCTTCTGAAGGAGTCATCTTGTGCGGGCAAATCGCAAATCAAGACAAACGTAGAATCATTGATACGACTGTTTGGAGTTGGACTTCCTTGCTTAATGATGGACGATTACTTCTCTTGTCATCTGACGGTCAACTATGGGAAGGCACTCCACATCCATTTGGGTGGGATTCGATGAATCGAGTGGAAACAGACTCATTAGAGCCACTTATGGCCACTCGCGCAGGGGATGGATGGTGGGTGTTAGGAATTGAAGGGCACCTCGACCATCTTGCAAGTGCAGATGAGGAATCAAGAATAGGTGATGGAATGAAACTAGGTGACTTACTTCTTAGATTAGGTCGTAATTCTATGATTACAGCACGTAGAGATGGATTGACAAGACGTTGGGTTGATCCAGCACTTGCTGAAGAAGAAAAACGACATAGGCATCGAGAAGCAGCTGACGCAAAACTTGCACGGAGTTGGGATGAGCGAAGGATATTATTCCAAAGAGCTCAATCTGCAGAGGATGAAGGTCGACTTTCACGAGCGATTGAATTGTACGAAACGCTTGGTAGAAAAGATGACGTTAAGCGATTATTGCGTCGACAAAAAGGCGGTGATTGAGTGGATCCTGGTAAAACTCTAACTCAAGAACGGGTTGAACACTATCTTTCAATCACTCGCAAAGCTCGAGAAAAAGCATCACCTCTCGTTTCTGAAGGAAGTCCTGAAGCAGAAATGCTCAACACATTGTTATCAATGGCAGATGACTATTCATCTGATGCGCAGTACTTTCTGAAACAGGGCGACTTCATACGTGCTTTTGGAGCAATCAATTACGCACATGCATGGATTGATGCAGGCGTTAAGTTACGCCTACTAGATGGGCATGGTGATGACGTACTGTTTACACTTCCATAGGTTCTGAAATCAGTTCATCAGAAATAGAACCAACAATTTCGTTGATAGCATCGATTCCACAAAGGATATCTTGGGCGCGTACCTGAGCAATTCGTATAAATGGTTGAAGAGATTGTTCCAATCTGTATCTTAAGCGATACATGTGAGCAGGCCTCCCACGATTGGTTTGGGTAATGGCACTATGAATGATGAGGTTCATTTCACGAAGTTCATTAATGGCAATACTTACATCCGGTTGGCGTATATTGCACTTTGTTTGCAGATCTCTTGAAGTCGATGCTCCATGGTAATGAAGACATGTAAGGACTCGGGCGGTATGAGCTTGTATTCCGAGTTGAACAAGTTGTTCACAAAGTGTGTTGTGTAGGATTTGAGAGGGTTTGTTGACAGTAATATGTTCATCCATGCCCACCGTATCGAGTTACCTTATTTTAACTTCTCACCTACATGTATCCAGAAATGAGTTGATATAAGGCGGAGACCTATTATAAAAGGCAAAATACTCAATAAAACATCTGCATATTCTATAGAGAAGTAACTAGACGCAGTTTTTTACGATTCATAACTTCAATGACATCAACACTTGACTCAAAGCATCTTCGCTTTAGATTCGCATCAACGGTTAAGAGAGGGATTTCATTTTTTTGTGCATGATTCAAAAGCAAATCATCGGTATGTCCTGATTCTTCTTCAACAAGTGTAGATCGTTGGAGGAGAAGTTCGAGCATCAAGGTATTTCTCAGGTTCCGTTTTTCCTGAATTGTAGTGAGTTCGTCTAATACTGAAGGCAAGAGTATGAAATGTGGAGGCCCAACAATTGTCGATAGTGCACTATCAATATTGAGACCGGCATCGATGAGTGCAACCCAGCCACAAGCATCAATGAGCACATCGCCCATGACATCATCTCATTGGATGGTCCCGTGACCAATCAGTCTCCATCGTGCTCCAACTCTTCTTGAGAGTGAGACACGCTGGCCTTCATCTGCACATATTGGAAGTCGTAGGTGGAGCGTAGCCTTTCCTTTTTCAGCACCTTTAACAACTCCAACTGATGTCGAAGTTGCTACGTTTACCATCAACATTTCATTATTTCGAAGAGGATAAATCTTGTCAGCACCTTCTCCATCACCTGAAACCATTGCAGCCATGAGTTCAACCGAGATGGTGCATTCTGTTCGAATTGTTGGCAATTCTCCCTTCTTGGCAAGAACTTGTCCAGATAGATTATCAGCTGTTGTAATTGATGGATCGAGAAGAGTTCCGAGTCCACACAAACCGCCTGCCATCATGACATCGCGCTTTCCGCCTCCGCCTTGCATGCTTGTGATGGTTGTCTCAATAGGTTCCCATCTTGTTTTGTTTCCTTGCTCGATTTTGCGTCCAGGACCGATGATGATTTCATCGCCCTCTTTGAATGCTCCTTCAACAATTGATCCTCCTATGACACCCCCAGTTAGTTTAGCAGGACGGGTACCTGGTCGATTGACGTCAAATGAGCGGGCAATATGCATGACTGCTCGTTCATCATCTTGACGGTTTGGAGTTGGAATAGTTTGTTCAATCGCTTCGATTAGGACATCAAGATTAACGTCGTGGTGAGCGGAAACAGGAATGATAGGTGCATTTTGTGCAATCGTTTCTTTCAAGAATTCTTTAATTTCTTTGTAAGATTCCATCGCTCTATCCCTCGTGACAAGATCAATCTTATTCTGAACGATGACGATATTTTTAATCCCTGCAATTTCCAGTGCCATGAGGTGTTCTCGTGTTTGTGGTTGAGGGCATGTTTCATTTGCTGCAACCATCAACATAGCACCATCCATAATTGATGCCCCAGTAATCATGATTGCCATGAGTGTCTCGTGACCTGGTGCATCAACAAAGGAAACAACTCGCTGGAGTTCAGAATCCACATCCTTGCCACCTTTAGGGCGACGTCCAGTAGCGTAGTATTGCCCAGAATCAGTTTTGTAGAACGCAGTATCTGCATATCCTAGTTTGATTGAGATACCACGGCGTCGCTCTTCTGAGTGTGTATCAGTCCAAACTCCAGAAAGAGCTTGTGTAAGAGTGGTTTTTCCGTGATCGACGTGTCCAACAAGGCCAATATTGACTTCAGGTTGGGATGGAAGCGTTCTTGCCATGCTTCCATTCCTCCTTATTCAACGATGACCCTCTCGGGTTTCACTCCGCAGGTGCTGCACCTTCGCCCGCACCGAGCAATGTGTCAAGTCCGATGTTTCCTGCATCGACAACTTTCAGGTTGATTTGACGTGTGTCTTGAGTAATTGTGTTTCCACGGAATACTCTGCGCATTCGCATACCGTCTGGCTTGTAGCGGAAGCGCTTCTTTTCGCCTTTCTTGGTTTTTGAGACAAGATAATGTCCTTTGAAACCAGTTGAAGCAGTAACGAGAATTGCTTGTCGTGAACCGCCATCGAGATCACGGCGCATTGGAGTGCCGGTTTTGTCAGAACCTCCAGTAATTTCGAGTTTGTAGCCAGTCAGAAGGGATTCTCCTTCGCCAACGAAAACACCTTCGATTACATCTCCGATTTTCTTACCGAGTAATTGAGCATGGTTTGTACCTGAAATGACCGTCTTGTATGACGGGGAGTACGTCTTTTCCTTACCACTGGATGTGGTTCGAGTCAACTTGGTTGTGGTGTCGTTGACCACTGCAACAAATGAGTTTCCTTCAGCCATTGAGCATTCCTCTAGCAACTTAGCGACAAACGACCCCTATTTAGCCTCACCGCATTGGATTCGTTCGTCATCGATTCAGTTTTTTGACAACACGGCCTTCAATTCTGCCAGCAACATCCATTGGAAGGGCATGCGGCATCGAGATATGCGTCGTTCTTCCACGGCCGTCTCCAACAGTGTCCACGCGGGCATCAATAATGCTCAATTCCTCAATTATTTTGAGATACTTCCAGACGGTCGTATGGCTTCGAGGTTTCACTTCATATTCTTCGCAAACAACTGCATACATTGATTCGACATCTTTACTCGTCATGAATTCTGTCTTTCGAAGACGTCTACAAATTCCTAGAAGAACCAACATTGAGTGTCCCGATAATTCATCGAGAACATCTTCTGGCATTACTTGGGGTATGGATTTTGCACGTGTTTGTACATGCTCCGGTTCAAGCATGGATTTACCATCGGTTTCAGCATGTTCAACAGCACCATTGAGTAACTCTAGGATTTGACGAGCATCGCCCGATGGAGCTGCAGACGTAGCAATGAGTTTGAGTATGTCTTCAGTCCAAGACTTTGGATTTAGGGCTGCTTCTACTCGTTGGCGAGCAATCGCTAACAAACCCTCGTAATCGTACGCTGGAATAGGTAAGTGATTTGTGTGGCCGAAACGAGAGATAACAGCATTTTCGAGTACGTCAAGGACCTGTTCTTGACTGATTAGGATAAGCGATATGGTTCCGCTCCCTTCTTGATCTTCATCGATACGTAGGAGTTGATAAATCAAATCATTTCCTGATTTTCTGAGGAGGTGGTCTACTTCATCGAGAACGATGATCAAGTGTCGTTCATTTGAGCGTAAGAGTCGTCGAAGGCTATTCAACAACTCGCCCATTGAGAGTCCTCTATCTGGATGCCCGGGGTCCAAAGTCTGGACGATGCGCTGTGCAACACGTACATTTGTCGTCGCATTTCTACAATTAATGTGGACGCTTCTAATTTGGCGCTTATTTCTTAGGTGGTGTTCAATGTCTCGGCAAAAGGTCCTTGCAAGTAATGTTTTACCGCTGCCAACTGGCCCTGTAATGACTACGTTTGCACTACTGCTGGGATGAGAAATCGAGTGAAATTTAGCAGCAAGATTACTTTGAATGTCTTCCCTGCCGACCATTGTTTCTGGTATGAAATCAAAATACAGGGGCCCAGGGTCTAGAAGAATTAGACCCGAACCGATTCGATCAAGATAGTCGCTCATGCTGAATGGCTCTTGTCGCCAACCGTTCTTGAACACTCGCACTCAATCATATTGAAAAATGCGGTCTCAGGGTATCTCGTCAAACTGATATCCCATTTCCCACTTCTTTTCACCAAGAGCTACTTCGAGTTCATATGGAGTGATCAGCGGCTTTGCATACTTCACTGCATCATCGATGGCAATACGTGGGCATGCCGTATTGACAAATGCGTCAACAGGATAGAAGTCAATTAGTTCTGGACCGACATGTTCTAGGGCGAGAAGATATCCCTTCTTACCGTGTTTTTCGAGGAGTCTTTTCATTCGTAATGCAAGGGTGCGTCGCATTTGTCCAGGTTTCTCTCCGATCAGAATTCCAAATCTTTTTGCATCCATTGAGGACATGATCAGTCCAGATCGTTGTCGAAGAATGCGCTCAATACGTTCAAAGGACATTTCGATTGCATCGCCTGAATAAGGGTCGAGCATAGCAAGTGGTTTTCCAGTGTGCAATACCAGGCCAATTGGGTGGAAATCTCCGCTTCCCAGGAAGAGGTAATGTCCAATTGTATCGTCATCCCCAGAATAATTGCAACCAAGAACTTGGCCAGGGAATGTTAAACGCGCCCCACCCATCGGTATTGTTACATCGTATCCTGCTTTTTCGAGACGATCATGGAAGTCAGGTAAAAGATGGAGGTGTTGGATACTTCCAACAAGACCTACCTTCGTGTCCTTGAGCGGAGTCATTCTTCCGACTGCGTCCATAAAACGCTCTTGAGCTTCTTCTTCTGAAAGTTCAGCATCGAGATTTTGATTTTCCATTCTTCCTTTAGCAATGGCGAGATGCTTGTTCAACATTGGAATAACTGGAGCCAAGTCAGGATCTCCATCATATGTCACGTCAATAAATTGAGTAGGCATGCCGGAATCAATATTCATCTGAGAGTGACCCATGTGAGCGACTAATTCAACACCCATCATCTGCATTTTATTGTGAACAAGATCACACGCTCCATAACAAGGGTCAGCTGCCAGTACGACTTTTGCACTTGAAGCAGTTTCAATTTCGTCCATCATTTCTAATGCTTGCATTTTCAATCCTTCAGGAACTTGTAAGGCTACAAGTCGATGATCGTTTTCTTGAATTCGTCCAATCAGTTCATCAAGTTCGAAATCGTGTCTATTCAAATCCATTATACCACCTCATCGAGAAGAACAATCTCTGCTCCTTCCATCGTTAAACGAACAATAGAGGAGATCTCGATAGCAGGATATTTCTTTTTGAGCATCTCAAGACCGGGGCCTTTTTCGACAACAGCCACGATTGTTGTGACGTTTGCTCCTGCTTTTTCGACACCTTTGATGACTGCGTCGAGTGTCCCCCCCGTCGAAAGGACATCATCGATAATGGCAATTGATTCTCCCGGTTTGATGTCGTTGAGATACATACTTCCTTTGGAGTAACCAGTGTTCTGGTCGATCGTGATTTCTCCGTCGAGTCCGTATGAACGCTTCCTAGCAACAACTTGCGGCAAACCAGTTCGAAGCGATAGTGACGAAGTAAGGGGCAATCCCATTGCCTCAATTCCAAGAAGCAAGTCGATTTTATCCCACTGGACTGAATCAAAAACAAGGTCGACTACTGCTTGAAAAACATCCGCTTCTAATCGAGGCACACCATCGGTAAGAGGGTGAATAAAGTAAGGGTAATCGCCCTTCCAAACGACAGGTGCTTCTTTGAGGGAGGCAGTCAATCGTTGAATAGGATCGAACATGATTCCACGTCGTTTCTCAAATTTCAGAGAGATACTCGACGTATTCATCTGGTTCGAGTAGATTCTCCATATCCAATTGGAATGGTTGTAGGACAAGAATCCAGCCCAAATCATAAGCAGATTCATTGACGAGATCTGGATTGATTTCAACTTCTCCGTTTACTTCAGTTATTGTTCCTGAGAACGGTGCGCTAAAAGCTATTTTTTCTTCAGAAGTCCACAATGAGAACATGTCTTGGCCCTCATCCACGACCGTTTCGGCCTGAGGAAGAATCACGCGGAGGACTTCGCCAATTTCTACTCCGAGAAACTCGCTAATGCCGACCATGATCTTCTCATCATCTTTTTCTTGGTACCATAAATGGTCAATCGAATATTTACGATTGTGGGCTATGTTAAACTCAACGACTTCTTCATCCAAGTCATGTCACCTATCCGCGGCTCTTTCAACTCCTATTTGAATCATCGCTATTTTTGATGTGACGTGATGATTACACATTCATTAAGTGAGATGCACCCTTGCGTTGGATTGGTGAGAGTTTGGATTACAAATCAACAGACGAACAAGACATGATTCGAGAGATGGTCAGAGACTTTGCAGAATCCGTTTTGGCTCCAACAATCGAACATCGAGATAAAAACCAAATCCCTCCCTCAGAGGAATGGTCTCAATTCATTGAATATGGTTTGCAAGGTGTTACAATTCCAGAAGCCTACGGGGGTTCGCCAGTTGATGACATTTCAGAATCAATTATTGTTGAGGAACTCGCTCGAGTCGATCCTTCCTTCTCAGTAATGTACTGTGTTCACGTCGGACTATGCGCTAAGACAATAGCACTTCATGGGGATGATTATCAAAAAGAAACTTATCTTAACAGGCTCGCTGCAGGCGATGTAGGCGCATACTCACTTTCTGAAGCTGGAGCGGGTACAGATGCTGCGGCTATGATTTGTAAAGCCAAACTTTCAG
Organism: Euryarchaeota archaeon UBA82; assembly: GCA_002496635.1. Taxonomy (GTDB): domain Archaea; phylum Thermoplasmatota; class Poseidoniia; order Poseidoniales; family Poseidoniaceae; genus MGIIa-L2. The sequence continues at coordinate 20,147 of DAKQ01000102.1, forward strand.
AAGATGGAACACACTACGTTCTCAACGGAGAAAAGATGTGGGTCACGAATGGGGTTCAAGCAAAAATCATTGTTCTCTTTGCAAAAGATGTTGATCACCCAGATTATGGTGTCAAGAAGCACGGTGGAACAACTGCATTTATTGTAGACTCGTCGTTTGAAGGTTTCACAGTTGGAAAGAAGGAAGATAAACTCGGAATACGATCTTCTGATACATGTACGCTCATTCTAGAGAACTGTAAAGTTCCAGTTGAAAATGTATTGAAGGGTGCTGGAAATGGCTTCCCAATCGCTATGAATGCTCTGGACAATTCTCGAATTGGTATTGCTGCACAAGCTCTTGGGATTGCACAAGGTGCTTACGAAGCATCACTTCGTTATGCTCACGAAAGAGAGGCGTTTGGTAAGCCCATTGCCCATCATCAGATGATTATGGGCTACCTTGCTGATATGGCGACGAGAATTGACGCAGCGCGTCATCTTGTCTACAAGGCATCTTGGTCAAAGCAACAACATTACGAACATGGGGGCCCACGTCATTCCAAAGAAGCGAGTATGGCTAAATTATTCGCAGGAGATACCGCAATGTGGGTCTCTGAGCGTGCGATTCAGATTCACGGTGGTTATGGATACACCAAAGAATTCCCTGTGGAGCGATTTTTCCGTGATGCCAAGATTACACAAATCTATGAAGGAACTCAAGAAGTCCAGCGTATCGTTATTGCTAGAAGTCTTCTTTGATCACTTGTAATCATAAGAAAGAACAGAGAATACAGCCCTTCTTCTTCCAATGTTCCAACTTGCGATGTGAGCGTCAATTTCAACGATATGATTTGTTTGGAAATTGTTCACAAAGTCATTTACATTTGATTCGAATAGGAGCTCAACCTCGATTGAATCATCTTCGACAAGCTTTCCGATGATCGTTTTTCCATTTTTGAATGCTCCAGGCGCCATTAGTGTTGATTCGATTTTACCAATTTTTACTTCGAAATGATGGCCAAGATTCTTCGTTTTTTCGACAGCATCTCTTATTTGGCTGCTAAGTTTCATTGAGTTCATAAATTCAATCATTTGTAGATGGTTTGGTCTAGAAGTTGTTGTTTTCTGAATCGTTTTCTCTTCTGATTCATTTACTGCTTCCTGTGGAGTTCGATCTACTTCGGCTTCAGTGGTTGAAACCTCTTCAAGTTCCAAATCGATTTCTTCCATTGATTTTTCAAGTTCTTGTTCAGCAGCTATTCTGGCA
>DAKQ01000060.1 GCA_002496635.1 Euryarchaeota archaeon UBA82
GATTCAAGGAAATCATTGTGTTCAATATCATAAACAGATGATGATGCAATGACACATTTCTTGGTAACAACAACAGCATCCGCAGAACCTTCAAGTTGGATTTGCCACTCAACACCCCCGGTTTCCAAATCGATTTTGAGAAGATGAAGCCCAGATGTTGCATAGAGTTTGTCTGCATCGATGGTTAAGCAAGAGATTCGATTTGGAGTAGCAATTTCCCAGACTGTTTCACCTTCAGCAGACCAATATTTGATTGCCCCATCCCATCCGCCTGCAAGGACGGAATTATCTTCGAGAAGTAGAACATCACTTGCAGACTGTCCTAAGTCTCGAACCATCCATGCGGATTGGGTCAGGTCCATGTTGTCCGATGCACTTTCCCTCATAAGGAAGATTGCAGATTTGCTTCAACAACACCATCTTGCAAGACCTTTTTCCGTTTCGGGATGGCGAATGTGAGTAAGAAAGCCGTCAATCCAAGAATACATGCTGCGTAATAGTGCCCCATTCCAAAGAAAGCAAACATCGTACTCATTCTAAGAATTGCTACAGAACCAGTTTTTAGAGCCCAGACAACAAAACCAACCGAGATGACTGAAACTCCCATGAAAGCAAAACCGATCATGATGTAAATTCCAGCAGCGCTTGGATCCATTCGAGGATTTTCCCGCTGCTCTTCATTACGGTCAATCAATCGTTTTGTACACGTTTCTTGTTCGAATGGACAGGGCTCATCTGCAAAGACATCGGATGAAGGAACATGGAAATCAAGGCGCGTAAATCCATAAGGTTCAATCAATGCAGGTGGGGAAAGAAGCAATCGTTCAACCAATGTGTCAGTGTAATTTCCTCGCTCGACTGTAATATCGATTCGAGCCAAACCAGGTTTGATGTGTTCATAGGAAAATGAACCATTCGCATCTGTATAAGTAACGCTTGAGTTGTACCATCCTTTCCTTTCTTCCCATTCTAATTTGATTTCTGCACCCTCGATTGGCTCCCCAAGATGATCGTAAACCACGCCATCGAACATGGCTGAATCTGGTGGAGCGGTTTGCGCTAATTGATACACGAACTCATCCGGCTGGACGAGACCAGAATCAGGAGAAACGTAATCCAATCCGTTGAGAAAGCCAGATGCGGCGATGAACAAGACAAAGATTGCAATCGACTTTGTAATAGGATGCAATGTCGTATCTGGAATGATGAAGCTTGCATTTGAGGATGCAAACATAATCGTAGGTTCAGATTCGGGGAGGCCTTCGATGCCAACCCAATCATCACCTGCATCTTCGCTCATAGTTCTCCCAGTCGTTTGGTCTACTTGAGTTCGATGCGTTCACCATACGTTGATTGTAGAATCGCAAGTGTTTCATCGGAAGCACTAATCCGTACCTCAATGAAATCTCCTTCTCGCCGATGATCGTGGATATATACAGAATCGAATAATCGGGAAAGAAGAGATTCGATGGCAGGCTCATCATGCTCTCCCGGATGAAGCATTACGGTACGTTGCGGTCCGAAAAGTGAGTGAAGCATGGTCGCACGTAACTCTTCAATACCAATTCCTGTGTGGGAAGAAATAACAATCGGGTTGATGAAGCCATGTGTTGCAACCATCTCAATAGCAGAATCAATAGATGCTTGAGAAGTTGAATCCGCCTTGGTTAGAACAAGTTGGATACGTTCCATAACCGAAGAGTGATTTGAATCAAGTACACGTTCAGAAAGTTCACGTAATGAGGTTTGTAATTTCCGATCAATCTCTTTTATCGGATCTCCAACATCAACGAGCAACAACAACAAATCACATTCAATGGCTTCAGCGAGTGTTGCTCGAAAAGCATCGAGTGCAGCATTTGGCAATCCGTCAATGAATCCAATCGTATCTGCTAAGAGGACGCGAGGGCTTGCTTCAAGTCGCCCAATAGTCGATTCAAGTGTTGAGAAAAGACGATTTTCGACAAGTACTTTCTTTCCAGAAAGATTTCGAAAAAGACTCGATTTTCCTGCGTTGGTATATCCAGCTAAGCCGACAGTAACAGCCTGTTTTTTCCGTTGCCTGCGACGTTCAGAGGCCGATTTGTTTTGTCTTCGTTGTTTCTTTCTCAAAGCCGCTAACTCGGCGTTGACGTTCGTTAATACCGAACCAGCTGCAGTTTGCCCTGCACCTCCGAAACCAGCACGTTCACCAGTTGTCTGTTGCTTTACAACTTCGCGCAGAACAGTGCGGTCAGATTGTAATCTCGCGATTCTGACCTGAGTTCTCGCCTCAACGCTGGATGCGTGTACTGTAAAAAGAGAAAGCAAAAGGCGTACACGATCCCAAACTTCCAATCCAGCAGCATCGTTTACACCAACCAATTGGCGCGGTGTTGCATTTGTATGAAGGAGCAATAAGTCAACATCTTCCCAAGGATGCTTAGCACTTCGAGATGCTAATTCCTCAGCAATATCCTGTAATTTACCTTGCCCCATGAACCATTTTGGGTCATCTCTTCCTCGCTGTTCGACGCGCTCAACAATACTGATGCCCATCGTTTCCGCAAGGGCAATAAATTCCGAACAGTCTTCATTATTTCGAACGAGAAGCAAGGCCTTCCGCCCATCGTGACGTGTTTGAGATTCCTCAGTAACCAATCCTCCTGCGCCTGCAAGAAGGTCAGCCTTTGAATCCGCCATGGTTCTTGCTCACGTCATCCTCATATGAGTCCACCCTTTGGACCAATCATGACCTCCAACCATCATGTTGTTATCGCATGGGAAGGTTCAGAGAAGGAATCCGTGCCTTTACAATCGATTCTACGTTCAGAAGGATACCCCTTTTCAGTACATGCGAATGAAGAAATCGTTCGTATTGAAGTCCAAATTGAAAACGAATCCATTCGCCAATTACGCGATGATGTTGATGCTCTTCTTGTTCACTTCTCATCACTTGAAGACTGATCAGACGTAAGTTTTGAGATTGCTTTGGAATCCTTATTCTTTTCAAAATAATCTGTTGTGACGAGGTCTCCAAGACGTGTAACACCTGCTTCAATGAGATCAGGATCATTCCGTTCTGCCTCTTCCCAACGTTGTTGAGCATGTTCAGCATATCTTTTGTCAGCTTCAGCCTTGACCTGTTCTGCGACGGTTAGGTTTTGCTCTAAATCTGCGTATGCATCGTCTTTGGATACAGGACGAATCGCTTGTTGTTCATCAAGATCAGACTCAAGAATGCCTCCTGTAAATCCGCGAACATCCTTGCCACGAGTCCTTACAGGATTTTTTTCGACCTCAATCGTTTGCATATTGACCTGTTCAAGGACTCGGTCGAGTGTTAACGCTCCTTCAAAATCATCGATGTCGATGTGGAGTTCACTCAACATTTCCTCAATCCACTTGTTCGCAGTTGAACGGCGATCAATGTAATCTACGATTGCTAAAAACTGGCCTACTAGGCTTCCAATGAATCCAATGAGAACCTGTTTGAAGACAAGATATCCAATGCCGAATCCAAGGATACCGAGAGAGAAGGATAGGATCAACCAGCGTTTTCGTAAGGCCATGGGCGAATACACGCCTTTTGGGATCGATTGCATTGTTATTCCTCAGTTCTTCCAGCATACTCGTGCAATTTCGAGAGTGAAGCCGCATCTTCTAAAGCGGCTTCTTCCCATCCAAGTTTGCCCAAGTGTGTTGCAATCATTGCGTCGGCTGCGACTGTGAAACGCTCGTGAGTAAGTTGCATTAGAAGGCCGATGAGCAATGCTCCCCCAAGACCAAATTGCCATTGAGTTAAAATTGCAACTGCGATAAGAAAAACACATCCAATACAAATTCCAAGAATTGTTCTCGATCGTAGGCGCGCCTTCGATTCCATCGCATCAAGGATAGCAACAGCATGTTCTCGCTTGGTCGCCATGTGGTAAGCCAGGCGCTTGTCCGTTCTCAAGATACCGCTACTCGAATAAGTCTGCAATAAAATCGTCACTCATCCGACGGAATTGGCGACGCATTCGCTCTTCCTCTTGATTTTGTACAAGGACGCTATCTGTCATCGTTACTTGTTGACGAGGCTCTTTTGCAAGTTGCGTTAGCAATTCCGCTAGATGTTGTTGAATCGACGCGGTTTGTTCGGTTTGGAAGGAGAGAAGGCGCTCCATCGCCACAAACATTCGATCCTGTCTACTCGAACGATCCTCTAAGGCTGATGACTGTGCGTTAATCGCTTCCTCCTGTCGTTTTAGTAATTCACGTGCAGCTGGTGTACCGATAATATCTCTTCGATGAAGTTCTGCTTGTACGTTCTGAAGCGATTCTTGAAGTTGGTTGATGTTGTACGCTGAAATATTCAGTTGTTGTCGAAGTTGTAATCGCTCACGTTGGAGCGCTTTTCGTTCAGCCCTATGAATAACAGACTCACACACGAAGACGCTAATGATCCCCGCTAAGACTGCGACTTCAGGGCGTGTCATATGCCATGTGACGAAGGTTAACCAAACCATCCAACCACAGAAGATGCTCGCTAGAATTCTCATGTATAGAATATGGTTCTGAGACCATTTAATACAGCAGTGGGAAGTCCGAGGGTTCCCTAAATCATGGAAAGAAAACAGTCATCATCGACTTCGATTATCCCGCCAGTAGAAAGTAGGTGATCAATCGCTTCATCGATTTCATCTTCAGAGACTCCAAGGGCGGACATTCGTTTGAAGATTACATCGAGTGTTGCCACTGGTTCTCCTTTTTCGATTTCACCATCAATTATCATGACAACCAATTGGCATGCCACAGCTAAGAGAGGGTCATCTCCTTGATCATCAGGTAGCAATTCAATGAACGCTTCAGCACCATGAGATTCACCCTCTTCCAGACGTGGGCCTTCCTTGCGTTGAGACAGGCCAGTGAAGATTCGGTCTTGGTCGAGTCCAAAGCAATCAAAGATACTCATCTGATGTTCATCTTTGGAACTATCAGGTTCGATTCGTGATGCAAGATCATCAAGTCGAAACTGACGCTGTTCCAAAAGGAGTCGCTCACGCTTCAGGTCATGTCGAATCAAAGCCAATGTTTGTTCTGCTTGCTGACTAAGCCACGTGTTAATGCTCCATTCAGGGTCAAGACCGTGCATGACCTCTGCCATACGTCGAACGGGTTCGGGAAGGGCGTTTACATCGATAAGTCCGCGACTTTCTTGACTCTCCTCACTCATGGAACTTCCTCCGAGATGACGGCACTTGAAGCCTTCCCATCCCAAGGATGGAAAAATGATTATTCTGCAGTCTTGAATCGTTCCTTCATTCCATCGACAATGGAATCAAGAGCGGCTTGCAAGATCTCTTCGTGGATGTAATCCAATTGGCGAGGTAAATCCGAATTTACGGAATCGATCATGTTCGTAATACATCTTGACACCTCGTCAACAATCGTGATTGTGCCGGTTTGAGAAGAACGCGAAAGAGGATTAAGATCGATGACAATGACCGTTTTACCCATCGCCACCAATGCTTGGCAACGATCTCCGTCTTCCAAAGGAACCAGTAATACATCGGATTGCAAAATGCCTTTCGTTTCGCATTTTGCTCTTGGACCTTTCAAACCTGGAATTTCACCGTCTGGATTTGCTCCAAGAATTTCAACATTCAATCCAAGGCGTTCGTTTCGTTCATTCAAATCAGATAAAAGAGCAGTCATACGTTCAGGGGTTCTGTAAAAAATATTTACTTCGACGGGACAATTCAATAAATCAGCTAATCGAAGCATTTCGTCGCCCGCTAATGCAACAACA
>DAKQ01000065.1:0-8220 GCA_002496635.1 Euryarchaeota archaeon UBA82
CATCGACAAGAGAATGCTTCATCAAACACGCCCAGGCCTTCTTATTGCAACTTTGGGGATCGGTCTTGGTGGACTTTGGGCATACATGGTTCTTGATTGGGGTGGTTATTGGGCTTGGGATCCAGTGGAAACAGGTTCCTTCCTGCCTTGGCTTGCTCTTGTCCTCATGGGGCATTTACGCACCCGTCCAGGCAAGACTTCGACGTTGATGTGGACTGGACTTGGCTTGGCAGCAGGTGCTCTCGCGTTATTCGCAACGCTTGTCACACGTGCAGGCGGTGTTTGGGCCGCTTCAGTTCACACATTTGTTGTAAAAGGAGAAGGAACACAGCCAACAGATGTTTTCAGTAGAATGTTGCTCCTCAAGGACAAAGCTGAAGGTGTTGAAATTGTATCCTACGTCCTCGTCATTCTTCTTTTATGTGGAGTGTTTATTCGAGCGACACAAGGACAAACAAAACGGCCAATCTCCTATCTTTTCTTCATTCCAATCGTCGGAGCAGCCATTGCAGTCTTGTTTGATTATACATCCTACGAACATGTTCCTGCGTTGTTCTTTGTCGGAGTTGTATTTGCTCCAACGTTGGTTGAATGGCCTCAAAAAAGGCTCATTCCGGATGAGGAACTCTGGTCGTACAAAGGCTATCTTTCACTACCTTGGTTGATTATTGTCCCACTAGTGGCCTGGGTATTGACTAAGGATCTTCTCTTCACCTTGCTGAATGCCTTGATTTTCGCACCACTGTACACCGCTAATGATGCCCGCAAAGCATGGGGATGGGGTGCGGCTGGAACAATGATGTGTCTCGCATCAGCGTGGTCTGGATTGGTTGATTTATACATAGCAGCAATTCTACTTGGATTCTTTATTTTACCTTGGCTTGTTATGGGAGAAGAAGAGACGGTATCAGAAAATTGGCTTTCTCGACGATTCATTCTCCGCTTGGCATTGTGGGCTCCAGTTGTCCTTACCAGCCTTTATCTTATTCTCACCCTCGTTATCCTGATTTCAAGTATTGATGCTGTTCAATTCGAAGCACACGAGTTGTATGGTGCACCATTCATCATGGCCGTTGCATTATCGATGTTTGCTTACACATCCCGCCATCAATCACCTCAACGGATTGCTTCGATTGTCGTAGGCGTTGCTTTGGTGTCCATCCTTTTCGCTGCATTCCTTCCTTCAGCATTAGGCGGTGATGCAAGCGAGCCGATTTCAGAATACCTTTCGAGAGGAACAATCGCATGGTTGGTTCTTCCAGCCGTGTTAGTTGCTGTCGTTCCAATGGGTGCAGAAGTCGTTCGAAGAGTCCAAACCCCAGGTGTCAACAAAATAGCACCAGCTGCTCACTTGGTTCACTTCGGCCTCTTACTCCTCTTGATTGGTCACGTGTTTACGACCGTTCTTGTTGACCGTGGTGATGCATCTCATCGCATAACGTTAGTACGCGGCGAATTCGTTGAAGATGGAGGCTATCAGTACATGTTTGAAGAAATTGTCCTCGATGATGAGAATCTCGAAGTCGGAGATAGATATGTAGGGGCTGTCATCAGTGTCTATCAAGACGGTGAAAAGATCGGTACAGTTCAACCAGGATTGATTGGATTCGACGGTTCTTCGAACCCGCCCCGCAGCGAGGTGGATACGCTGGTTCGCTCTCACGGAGACATCGTGTTCATTTTCGATGGTTCTCAATCTTCGAGTATGATGCAACAGGTTCAATCCGACGGCGAAGAATCTGTTCAAAGGATGCGAGTCATCATCTATGACCTTCCAGCATCCCATTTAGTCTGGGCTGGATGGGCCATTATGATGGTAGGAATGGCCTGGTTAACGGTCCTTGATGCACGCCAAACTCCTCACTTTAAGGCCGAAGAAGAGTAGTATCTTGAGCCAATTGACTTATGAACGCCATCAGAGTCGGCGGAGCATTCAGGTGATGAACACATGGAAGAAGGCGACATTATTCACGTTGATTACGACCTCTACAATGGCGAAACAGGCGATTTGATCGAGACAACAAAAGAAGCAACTGCGAAGGAACATGAAGTACACGAAGAAAACCGCACATACCAACCAATGGTTTGTGTTGTTGGATCTGGCTCTCTTATTCCTGGATTTGAAGAAGCTCTCCTCGCTGCAAAGCCAAACAAGGACATCGAACTCGAACTAGCACCTGCAGATGCGTACGGAGAGAAAGACTCTGAACAAATCGAAACGATCAGTATCGACAAACTACGACGTGCGGTCCGAGACCCGAACCAACTCTATCTCGGCGCTCCAGTCAACATCGGCGGACGACAAGGATACTTGTCTTTCCTCGCTGCAGGCCGTGCTCGTATCGATTACAACCATCCAATGGCTGGAAAGACACTCAAGTACGACTTCAAAATCGTTAAGGTCGTTGAAGGCAAGGAAGAAAAAGTTGCAGCATTGCTTGAATCAAATACTGGCCACTCTGATTTCGGAGTTACCTTTGATGGAGACGATCTCAACATCGTTATTCCACAAACAATGCTCTTCGACACCAATGCGGCAATGATGAAATTCCGTTTGGTTACAGTTCTAAGAGATGCTGTAGAATGTGGTAAGGTGTCCTTTATTGAAGAGCACGAACCTCGAGTCGCAGCAACAGAAGAAGAGTGAATCTTCCATAGGGAAGAAATATTGCCCACATCCTAGTCGCAAGAATGAGGACAGTCCATGAGTTCGATTGAGTCCATTGATGAAATTCTTCAAAATCATGAACCTGCGTTGCCTTCAAGCCGCCTTTCAGTACTTGAAAAGGCAGCTACAAGGATTGTTCTGGGATTAGGAGTTCTTCTTCTACTTGGATTGATTTTTCAAAATGAAATGGTATGGGATGACGGATTACGGCCAGTCATTTGGGAACCAGTCGAAGCAGATGCTGGTGAGCAAGGGGATGAAGGATATACTCCTCAAAATACAGCGATCTATACATTCGGTCTCCTGGTTTCAGTCGTAGTCTTTCAAGCGCTCTTCCGTACGCTTAATCTTCCTGTGAATGATAAGATGGTGTATGCCTTAATCGCCTGGGTTTGTCTTGCACCGATCCTTAGAGTACTCGAAGATGCAGACTTTTTCCCTTCTTCTATCGATTGGCTTCTCATTTCCCCAATCATTCATCTTCATCTTGCAACCTGGCTCATCGGCATAGGGATCTTTTGTTACTTCGTAGGAAAGCACTGGGATGATGTCGAAGGTGATTTCGGGGAACTGAATCTCAGGATTCGTCTGGTACCAGTTCTTTGCTTGGCACTCTTTGCTATGTGGGCATTGTTGTTTAGGCCAGGATATATTGCTCACGAAACCGGTGTCGTCTGGATTATTGTAGGTCTTGTCTTTGGTTTTGGTTCTCTCATATTTACAATGCACAATACTCGAGATTGGGATTCGGTCTCTCGAGGATTGCTTTCCTTCGCAGTAGGTGCTTGTTTCGTTGGGCTCGGTCATTGGGCTCAGTTAGCATCTACGCCTTGGTTACAAGAATCTGGGCGAATGCCAAATGACATCGTTTTGTGGCCTGCTTTAGTTGTTTTAGGAATACCTGCGCTGGTGTGCTATGCGCTGTATCGAATTGGAAAGGACGATGCACAGCAACTCAAACTCAGTGGCTTTGAAGCAGGCGTCCTTCCAGAAGGCGTTTCAATCAAAGCATGGGAAGCAGAGGAAAAGGTCGTAGCGAAGCATCCTATTGAACTCCTTTCGAAGAAGGCACTTCTCGCCAGTCCACTTGTCCTTGCCATGGTCTTTGGGCAACTCTGCGACGGATTGGCTACAATGGTTGGAATTGATTATTTCGACTATACTGAAAAGCATCCTCTCAGTGACGCAGTAATCCAGTATGGTGGAACCATTAGCGATTCAATTGGCTGGGATGTTGAGGGTGCTTGGCTGTTCGCCTTGGTGAAGGCTGCTCTTGTTGGAATCATCACCTACATTTTCATAGAAATGCGTGTCGAAAATAGGCAAGCACATCTCCGCATGCTCATTGTATTGGCCGTTTTGATCGTCGGTCTCGCTCCAGGATTGCGAGATATTGGGCGATTGATGCTCGGTGTTTGATGCGACGGTGATTTGAAGTTCCTAAGCCGATTGGTCTGCAATAGGTGGCAGGGATGGATCGACTTCCGACACGAGTAAACAAAGCCGATCCTGATTTCTCTGCACGTCGAGAACACAATCTCGCATTGATTGAAACTTTGCGAGAACGCCTTGATGTTGTCAGTAATGGTGGTGGCGAAAAGTACGTTGCTCGCCATCGAAGTCGGAATAAGATGCTTGCACGTGAGCGTATTGAACGTATTATCGACCCTGGGACGGCTTTTCTTGAACTCTCTCCATTAGCAGCATATGGGTTGTATGATGGGCGTGCTCACTCAGCTGGTATTGTGACAGGAATTGGGAGTGTTCATGGGCGTGAAGTCCTCTTTGTAGCAAATGATGCTACTGTCAAAGGCGGTTCGTATTATCCAATGACTGTCAAGAAACACATTCGTGCTCAAACAGTTGCTCATGAGAACCATCTTCCATGCATCTATCTTGTCGATTCAGGTGGTGCCTTCCTTCCTATGCAAGATGAGGTCTTTCCAGACATTGGTCACTTTGGACGTATCTTCCGCAATCAAGCCAAGATGTCTGGAGATGGCATCCCTCAGGTTGCTGCCGTCCTCGGCTCATGTACAGCAGGCGGAGCATATGTTCCAGCAATGAGCGATGAGTCAATCATTGTCAAAGGAAATGGGACCATCTTCCTAGCAGGGCCTCCGTTGGTCAAGGCTGCAACTGGGGAAGAAGTAACAGCAGAAGAATTGGGCGGAGCTGAAGTCCACACAGTGCAATCAGGCGTTGCAGATCATTATGCTGAAGATGAATCCGAAGCATTACGAATGGTTCGAAACGTTGTGGAAAATCTCGGACCACGTAGCCTTGCACCAGCAGCAACTCGAGACCCCGAACCTCCTGCTCACGATGTTGAAGATTTACTTGGATTGATTCCAAGTGATAATCGTACACCAATCGATGTACGTGAAATCATTTCTCGTATTGTTGATGGTTCACGATTCCATGAATTCAAATCACGATATGGGACGACACTAATCTGTGGTTTTGCTCATATACATGGCCATAAAGTTGGAATTGTAGCCAACAATGGGATCCTCTTTTCGGAATCTTCTGTCAAAGGCGCACACTTTGTTGAGTTGTGCGGTCAGAGAGGAATCTCTCTGGTCTTCCTTCAGAATATTACTGGCTTCATGGTTGGAAAGGCCTACGAAGCAGGCGGTATTGCCAAAGATGGTGCTAAACTCGTTACAGCAGTATCTTGCGTCAATGTTCCTAAGTTCACGATTATCGTTGGTGGCTCTCATGGAGCAGGAAATTACGGTATGTGCGGTCGTGCATACGATCCTCGCTTCCTTTTCATGTGGCCAAACAGCAGAATCTCAGTTATGGGCGGCCCACAAGCTGCAGATGTATTGACGACTGTAAAACAAGATCAACGTGCTCGAGAAGGTCTTCTTCCTATGGACGGAGACGAACTCGAAGAGTTCCGCTCTCCAATCCTTGAGAAGTATGAGCGAGAAGGTTCGCCTTACTATTCCACCGCTCGTTTATGGGATGATGGCATCATCGATCCTCGAGATACGAGAGATGTCCTCGGGCTCTGTCTTGCTTCATCTCGGAATGCGCCAATGCCAGAAGGAAAATACGGAATTTTCAGAATGTAAATTCCAATTGAAAATTTAAAATTACAATTGAGGTTTTTAGAATGATAACAATGGATAATCCCCCTGAAACAAAACTCGTTTCCTTGATTGTAGATGGGAGTTCAGCACGTGTTGAATTAGCCCGAGAAGACAAATATAATGCCATGAATGTAACGATGATTACAGAACTGATTGAGATCTTTGAATGGACTGCTGAACGAAGTGCTGGACGCCAAGACGCATTGCTTGATTCGAATGGAAATCAATACCTACGAACCTTGGTTCTTTCAGGAAAAGGGCGTCACTTCTGCGCAGGTGCTGACATCAACATGATGCGAGATGCTGGTGCAAATACGCCAGAAGAAAACAGAAAGGATAGCGAACGTCTCGATCGACTCTTCAATGGATTGTGGTCACATCCATGTTTCACAATCGGAGCAATACAAGGTGTTGCGCTTGGTGGAGGTGCGGGATTAATCGCTTGCCTTGATTATGTGATAGGAACTCAGGATGTTAAAATCGCACTCTCTGAAGCGAAGTTGGGTATTCTCCCAGCAGTTATCGGCCCTTACGTGTACCGGAGAGTCGGTTCCGCAAATTTCCGTCGTTTGGCGATGCAAGCGAGTCGAATCAAGGCAGAAGAAGCACTTCGAATCGGATTTATTGAACGAGTTGTCGATGATCAAGACGCGTTTACAGAAGCTATTGCCTCAATCATTTCAGAAGTTCTCACCACTGGGCCAAGTGCAGCAACGCTTGCAAAAGAACTCAGTGTTGGATTTGACCGATGGACAGGTGACGATGAATCTCTTCGCAACTGGACACTTGATTTCACAAGTAGAATGCGTGGTTCAAGAGAAGGCCAAGAAGGGCTGTCCTCATTCTTAGAAAAGCGGCCAGCGGATTGGAAACCAGAATGAGGTATGACGATGATTCGACGTGTCTTGGTTGCGAACCGTGGCGAAATCGCCTGTCGCATCCTTCGTGCATGTCGAGAGGCTGGTCTTTCATCCGTTGCAATCTATGCAGAAAACGATCGTACTGGAATGTTCCGTGAACTTGCTGACGAGTCTGTTCTTCTCGAGGGTGATTCAATCACTGAAACATATCTCAATGGTGCAGCAATCATTCAAGTTGCTAAGGAGACAGGTGCAGATGCAATCCATCCTGGTTTTGGTTTCCTCTCAGAACGAGCAGAGTTTGCTCAGGCTGTCATGGATGCAGGATTTATTTGGATAGGTCCATCTCCTCAAGCCATTGAACAGATGGGAGACAAGATGTCTGCTCGTCAGATTATGAAGCAAGCAGGTGTTCCTGTCATTCCGGGTGTTGAAATTGAAGAAGAGGACGAAGAACGTGCTCTGGAAGATATTCGCCAAGCTGCTCTCGAAACAGGTTATCCTCTCCTTCTCAAAGCCACTGCGGGTGGCGGGGGAAAGGGGATGCGTGTTGTTCATGCACAGGAAGAACTCGAATCTTCAGCACGATCTGCTCGCCGTGAAGCAGTCACTGCGTTTGGAGATGGGCGAGTCTATGTCGAAAAACTCCTTCAGACCTCAAAGCACGTTGAGATTCAAGTTCTTGCAGATACGCATGGCCGATGCATACACCTTGGAGAGCGTGAATGCAGTGTTCAACGACGCCATCAGAAAGTGTTTGAAGAAGCACCATGTGCTTCTATGACTCCAACTCTTCGAGAAAAAATGGGACAAGCAGCTGTATCTGCAGCACAGGCAGTCGATTATGTTGGAGCAGGAACTGTTGAATTCCTCTTGGCAGAGGATGGTTCGTTCTATTTCCTCGAAATGAATACACGAATTCAAGTCGAACATCCAGTCACTGAAATGGTTACTGGAGTGGATTTGGTTCGTGAACAACTACGAATTGCAGCAGGAGAGCCGATGTCTGTAGGTGAATTGGAACTCAGAGGGCATGCGATTGAAGTTCGATTGTATGCTGAAGATCCGAGCAATAACTTCCTTCCTGCAATTGGCCCCTTAGCAGTCTTCCAGCCTCCTACTGGACCAGGTATTCGTTTGGATACAGGTGTAAGAGAAGGCGATGATGTAACACCACATTACGATCCAATGCTTGCAAAACTCATTGTTTGGGCACCATCAAGAGCAGAAGCACTTCAACGAATGCGTCGAGCCTTGGATGAGTTTGTTGTTTTAGGAACAACTACGAACATTGGTTTCTTACGAACTCTTTGTGATACGGAAGAAGTCATCAGTGGTAATACGTACACGACAATGATCGATGATGTCTTTCCAAATGGCTACGAATTCAATCCAACACAGGAGCATCTCGATGTTGCTTTGATGATTGCAGCAGTTGCAGAAACAACAGGAATGCATCGAGTGTCCCTTTCCACCACTTCCTCGAAAGAGGGTATTCCAAGCCCCTTCCAGACACTCAATAGGAGGTATCCTTGATGCAGCATGAGTTTAGATTCAACAATGAACTCCATGAGGTGTCACTTGAGCGTAC
>DAKQ01000065.1:8612-18756 GCA_002496635.1 Euryarchaeota archaeon UBA82
GAAGACGGAACAAAAGCATGGGCACATGTTGCCAAAGTTGGCGATGTTTGGTGGGTTCATCATAGTGGCCACATATACACGCTCGAGCGAATTGAGCCAGGAGCAAGTGCTGATGAACAACATGGTGGCTTAGTTGCTCCAATGCCCGGAACTGTTCTGGAAGTCTTCGTATCCCAAGGCCAATCGGTTGAAGTAGGTCAAACCTTGATGATTCTAGAAGCCATGAAGATGGAACACAGAGTGGTTGCATCAGAAGATGGGATTGTTACAATCGTACACTTTTCTGCAGGCGACCGTGTCGAACAAGGTGCGAGTTTACTGGAAGTAGAAACGAATCAATAATGACTCGGATAAAGATCTTCCAAGTACGTCTGCTCTTTTTCTAGGTCAGAGACGCTACGCTAATTGAAAAATAACAAAGAGAAGGAAAAGAGGCCCAAACGATGACCGGAATCATCGCTTGGGCGGCTGGCTGCGTGTTTAAGCATCTTTATGCGGCAGCAACACTCGTCGAACGAGTCAAAGATCAGAAGTGATCAAGCGCCTCAAAGGTGCTCGATGCCTTGCTTCTTGACGTTAGCCTTCTTGATCTTATCTGGGAGCCACGCAGGGCCGCCAGCTGGCTTGTCGACCATTGAGATCGAGCCAGTGAAAACGTGTACGCGCTTGGTACCACGCTCTCGTAGGCGGATGTTCGTGTGTCCACGGGTTGCAGCTTTGAGGGCTGCTCCTCGTGGTTGCTTGCTCGCAAATACTTGGCTGGTGTCTTTACCGTTCTGCATGAGAACGAAATATTTCTTGTCTGACATTTGGATTACCTCCAAATCTCAATCAGAACCCATAGTTAATATATATTCCGCCGAAAAAAGGCAATACTGCTCAACATATAGCCTTCAGTACCTCATTCCAAACCCTGTTTTTCAGCAAAATGGAGTACTGAATGGCCTAAAATTCCGCGCCAGCCAGAGTCTTTGTGTCAACAACTCCTGGGATTTGCCGAATTGATCCAACAACGGCCTTCGCAATTGAAGAAAGGTCGACTGCTTGTAACTTTACAATGAGATCGTAATCCCCAAAGAGAACTGTTGCGTCTGAAACGGATTCTAATTGTTGTAACTTTAGGTACACATCGTGCTCTGCACCAGGAGCCACATTCAGTAGTACATATCCAACAGCCATCGTAATCATTCGTTGCACTTTGACTTAGAATAATATCTCATCGGTTGTAGGTTCTGAGTCTGTAAGTAAGGCTGAATGCTGGTCGCGTAACTCAGACCACTGAGTTTCAGCCCACTCTTCAGGGCATTCACCTTGGAGCCATTGAATAAAAGCCTCTTCTGTCCAATCATCTGGAATTTCAGGCTTTGAATCCTCTAGTCCCGGTAGAGATGCTTCTGCTTGAGCTATTGATGCAGATGTCAATTGTTCAAAATCGTCAAGAGATTCATCAGTAGCCCATTTCTCCGCAGTTTCCTTTCTTCGTTGCATAAGCAGTGTCACTACGACGATTGAAACGACAAGGAGAATAATGTATATCCATAGCGATAGAGATCCTTCTGATTTGGTGTTTCGATCATCTGAAGCAGATGCATTACAATTTACAACACAGACATAGGGTTCAATCATAATCGGTTCATTTGTACTCCATTGCCCATACTCATTATCTGAATCACTGCAATTAACATCAATGCTGATTGAATCGGTTGATTCATTGAGGTTACGAGGTAACGGCCATCGAACTGTTGTTTCACCATTCTCATCTTGGGTTTGAATTGGTGCAAATGTACGATTCCACAAATCGCTTGAATCATTTTCGGGGTACACATAGGCAACACACTGGACATCATTTAGTCCATCTAGATCAGTAACTTCTACTTGGAAGAGTAAATCCGTCCCGGCTTGCACAGATTGGGGGGCAGTACCATTGGGAATAGGAGGTGCGTGACGGAAGAGCATAGGGATTTGACTTGTTACTAGATATCCATCGATTGTTTTTGCTACCAATTGAATTGAACCAATCTCTGAAGCAAATGAACCATCCAGTTGGAGTCTAAACCAGTACGTATCTTGATCATTGGCTGTTTCCATGCATTCCGTTGAACTGGAACTCCAAGTTGGTACTTCAATCGATGGTGCTGTAACAGACCAACCAAGCTGGCGCAAGGAAAGATCAATTGTTTCTAAAGGCCGATTGCTCAAGATTTTCGCCCCGAGGACCGCAGTATGCCCAAACATAAGCTCGCTAATCTGTCCATCAACGGTACAAGGCACCATTTCGAGAATTACAGGAGCATTAAGGAACAGTGGTAAAGATGTACTTGCAGTGGATGTTGCTCCGTTTGAATCTTGGATTGTGATATCAAACATAACATCTCCAGATTCGAGAGATTCAACTGGAGGGTTGAGCTTAATAGCGACCTCAGAACCTCCAACTAGGCCTTCTATTGGTAGAGTTATGCTTCCATAACCAGGCCATAGAAGTTCAATATCGCCCAAGTATGTGCCAAGAACATCATCAATATCGTCAACGTTTATTACGATAAATTCATCATCATTATCGATGATTCGATCGAGTTCAGTATTGTTTGAATTTACAAATTTGACATCAATTGTAGGATGTATATCCTCGACTTTTATCATTCGCTGCATAACAAGACTTCCTGTATTTGTACGCATTTCCATTGAAATTGAGGTCAACGAACTTCCATTTTCTAAGAAGAATGTGGTTTCATAACAATGATGATTCGAATCAACCTTTTCCACATAACTCAACTCGCCAAGTTCTCCTCGTTCGACAAGGAACTCTGGTCGCTCGGTGTTTGAATTATGATCAACATCCAGTACACACCCAGTAATGGTGTTGTTAACACCACGTAGAATTCCATTCGGAGATGTGCTTGGCAGTGGAGTCACGCCAAGCCATGTCAAATCAGCCGATGATGCGTGGGGACCGAACCAAGTTGATGCAGCATCAAGAACTTGAGAAACATTCGTCGTTGTTTTCTCATCTTGCATTCCAAGTTTGTCTGCAGCAAGGACATGCAACGCTAACCCTCCTGTTGTGATGTTGATTGGTAGAGTAATCATTGCTTCCCAAGTAGAACCATTGTCAGTGGTTCCCATTGGACCTTGAATCCATGTGGTATTGTTCAACAAACATGTTGAGCAAACAACTGTCCAGCCCATTGTAACCGATTCTACCTTTTCATCATCAGAAGTAAGCACCGTGCAAAGGAAGGAATCCCCACGAGCATATTCTGGTTGGTCACAGTACACTGAATCGATGGATGGAGGAGCATTAACCCAGAATCTCATCATGATAAAATTATTTTCAGTATCTCGTTCAAACGAAGATGAATTGTCATGAGAATAACGAATACGGACATCGAGCCAACCCGACTGAGTTGGTGTGATAGGAACAATCACAGATGTTCTCGATCCATTCAAATCACCAGCAGGTAATGATAGATTGGAAGTAGACATGAGTGCCGACCCGAGTACGTTGATGATCTCAAGTTGGCCGACTGCGCTAGCCATTCCTAGGTTCTCAACACCGACTTCAATAAATCCTGTTTGACCAACCGAAAGATTGTCCTGTAACCGAGCATCCAAAACATGAACATCGTGGATTGTATCGATGTAAGGGGCCATCTTTGGGTCACCGACGGTTACGCCCATCCACGAAATGTAGGTATTTGCTGCTGCATTTGCTTCTGCAAAACTGAATCCTTGAGAATACATATTGAATAAGACACTTGGCTGTCCAACTGCTGTAAGATACGGCTCATACACATACCCCTTGACGCCACTCACACCATCTTCAAGTAAATCTGCAACCAGTGATTGTCCATAGGTTGTATCAATCGTAAATGAGCGCCCCCCAGTAGAGACTGCTGTTTCAGCAATTGAACCATCAACCCATGTCATGTGTGGACGAATCGCTCTGAAACTAAGGCTGTCAAGGAAGACCGAACCACTCGTTGATGTTGCAACAACATCGATTGGAATTCGTATTCGAAACGCTGTAGCATTTGGATCTGGACGGAAACGAAGTGCTGCATCTACCCAATTTGTTTCAAACGGCTGAGATGAAGATGTATTGGTTGAAAGGATATTTCCACTCTGATCAACTGCTTCAACGATAATTGAAAATGAACCATAAACATCCCCATTCCGCGAACCTGAAACCGAGGCAATCCAAGCATGTTCATCGAGTTCATTAGGGATCAAGAGGTATTGTTCGAGAGAAGCAGCAGAAGCTCCAGAACCTGAATATGCAGAACAGTCCTTGTAAATATCTCGATTCAGACGAGTAACCTCTCCGTCTGTAAGGGCACTTTCCCACACCATGACTTTATCGATCATACCTTCAAAAAACGTGGATTGCGCCCGATTTACACCGAGTTTATACAAATCGATGTTATTCAGTGATCCAGAGGGGAAGGTTGTTGTTCTGACCAAGACACCATCGAAATACTGTCGAACGTTTCCACTGTCAAACACCGTAACAAGATGCATCCATTGTTGGGCCTCAATGTCTCCAAAAGCGTGGGTCTGATTATTGTGTAATCGCCATTCACCATTGAAAACAGCATGCTGGAACGAAGTGTTCGAACCTGCATTATCTGAGACTGCAAAGACAGATGCATAATTGGGAAGCGATGTTGAGTTTGCCCAAACCCATTGACTTACTGTGAAATTCCCCACCCAATCATCGACATCAACTTCAACGTAATCATCGACTCCATCGAACCACAAACATCCTCCATCAGGACAATTACGCCAATTTGATGAATCCATATTATACATTGTAAATGAAGAATTTACATCAACAGAATCGTTTGTTTCTAGGCCAGTTCCTTCATCAAAATTCCATGCATGAAGAAGAGTGGAGGGAGATGGAGGTGTTGCATTGGCTACAAAGAATGCAGAGGATGGAATCAGCACTTTACTCTGATTCGGTCCAGACCAAGCAAGGTTCAATCCATGAGGGCCACCTCCTTGGAAGAATTCAACTCTGAAGTCATGGAACCCAGCCGACAGATTTCGGAATCCAGATAACTCACGCATACCGTGAGAGCCATAGTTTGTGACCATACTTACTCCATCAATCCACAGTTCTGAACCGTCATCGCTTGTGAGGAAGAAGGTCCAGTTTCCGGTTTCTGGTATATCGATAAGGCCACTAAATCGAGCGCCCCAATTGTTTTTGAAACGGTCATCCAGTCCTGGATATGCAGCATACATTGAGTTGTATTGCAACGAAGATTCGAGTCGGACGTGATCAGGAACTCGATCAATAAGTGAAGGCATCGAGCCGGTATTGAAGCTAATTCCTTCATTATCGAAGAACTCAGAATAAATTCCTTGAGTTCCATTACCTGATTCTTCAGAACACGTTGCAGACATTGCCGCTTCAATCGCCCCATTGCCCCCCTTCTTCGTTTGTGTTTGATACGACCATGCAAATGTATCGCCGGGTGAGAGTGACGGGCTGGTTGCATTCCAATGGTTTACTCCACTCGACCAAGAGGAACTCTCAGTATCGAAACCTGAATTCTTCGCCCATGACGAGTCCCAATTCCCGTCATTTGAACCCCATGAAGCATATCCCATAACATTGCTAATATTTGTCACGAAGCCAGTTTCTTCATCAAAAATTACAGTCTG
This sequence comes from Euryarchaeota archaeon UBA82, assembly GCA_002496635.1. Classification (GTDB taxonomy): domain Archaea; phylum Thermoplasmatota; class Poseidoniia; order Poseidoniales; family Poseidoniaceae; genus MGIIa-L2. Next base: position 14,283 of record DAKQ01000065.1, read on the forward strand.
ATTGTAGGTTTCTATCAGAGACGTATTCGCTGCATAGAGATCATCATTCCAGAACTTGTATCCCGAACCATTACGGTTTGTTGCCAAATCGAGGACTGTTGTACCTCGTTGTCCAAGACTGTTGTTCGCTTTTTCAATGAGTTGCAACGCTGTATCAACGGTGTATCCAGTGAGCCTCGTGACAAGGTAGAAGCCGTGTTTCTGTCGAGAAAAAGATTCATACTCTCCTCCTGCTAATGGCCCATAGCCATGCGTCTCCCAATAGTCGCCACCGATGCTACTGTTGTATGACCCCCCGAGAAGAGAGAATTCTTGGTCGAAGGATGCCTTGTTGTCTCCGCCATTTACTCTTAGAGGCATTCCCTTGTTTGTAACGAGGTAGTTCATATCCGAAATATTGCTTCGATTACCCAACATTTCAAGGAATGGATATGCAAAATACTCATTGAATTGATTACGATTGATTGTCTCGCCAGTGGGGGTACCGTCAGCGTCGAAAATGAACACTCGTTCCAGGCTAATGTTTCGAGCCTCAACAAACGCCCATCCGATTGTTTTACTCGATTCAGATTTGTTATTGATCAGAACTCCCACATCACTGTAATCATAGAGAGTAAGAGGGTCAAATCCGTTAGGTACAGCAATAGGTTGTTCTTCTAAATCAAGCCAGTCATCACCGATTGTGAATCCAGTGAACCGATTGTCCATGACAGATTCCGGTGTACGAGGCTCGTGTTGAAGAGGGGAAATAAACGCTGAAAAAAGAGTTCCAATCATCAAGAAGGCGAGAACAAAACTCGTCCTAACGCCTCCTCCCATAGACATTCTAACTTGGATTGTAGTTTAGCACTATTGCTTCCATGAGATGTTCATATTGAATCAAAAAGCCTTCTTTTCATGAAAAAAGCACTGAAAGAATATGAAGGGTGGCCCCCTCTGATGATATTGATGGCAGAGTTATACATGGCTCGAACTTGCAAGTGGGGGACTCTCCGAGTTGTTGGTGGCGACGTTTGGAACCATGAAGGGGATGTCCTGATCACACCTGCAAATAACAGACTCTCTGGTCGAGAGGGACTTGACCATATGGTCCATCAAAAAGCAGGAGAAGAATTGACTCAAGCGACACGAAATATTTGCTTGGAGATGAGAAAAATCAACGCACCTCCCTGTGCAGTTACGCACAACGTAGTCACAGAACCGTATGCTTTGGCGGACCGATTTAAGCACATCATTCACGTGGTTGGTCCAGATTGCCGCCGACCAAATCAAGACGAGACACGTCGTGATCTTCTTCCTGTGACGTATGAAAATTTGTTCAAAACACTCGATGAACTGGATGGTGTCGAAACAATCGTCACTCCTCCTATCAGCATGGGAGTCTTCGCATATCCTCACCGAGAAGGGGCCCGCTTAACACTCGAAACTGTTCTTGGTATCCTTGATGCAGAAGAAGATCCTGGAATCAAGATGTTTACAATTGTCGTGAAGGAAAAGAACTTCATCTCAAACATGAGAACCGTTTACAGAGAAATCAATGACCTCCTCCCAGGTATTGACACAACAAACCAATGAGGATGAAGCGATGAGCGACCTACCTCGTATGGTAAGTGTTGCTTTAGAATCAAGTAAATTTGCATTTGATGCAGTCTTGATGGTTTCAAATGATAGCCGAAAGGTTCGTTCGATTGTTCCTGTCCTCCCTGAAAATTTACCGTTGCGTGTTATGACGAGTCTTAATCGTGTAAGAGATGCTTTGATGGAACATCAGATTGATGCACAGGTTCTGGAAGAAGGACTTTCCTCAAAAGGACTCTCCGTTCTTAACGAATTGTACGATTTGGTCTTGCAAGGAATGGGTGAACGGTGGGTCGCAAAAGGCGGAAGGTTGCTCATTGTAATGGCAGAACCAATTGACGGCGTGCTCGTCGTAGATTCAGCGATGTTAGGAGCTGGAAGACTCGCATCCATTGCTGAAGAACAATCCATTGAACTGGACGTACTGATGCGAATGGTCGAGTTATCGAGGGCTGTTGGTACACGAGGTCGAGAAGGATCTGCAGTCGGTGCATTATTTGCAATAGGGAACATTCAGAAGATGCGAGGGCATTCTACCTCAATGGTGTTGAACCCTTTCAAGGGACATAGCGTATCAAAACGAGATGTTCGCAATCGAGAAAATCACGAGACAATGGCTGAATTTGCTTGGCTTGATGGAGCAATTCTATTCAATCGGGAAGGTATTGCAAGTGACGCTGGACGTTATATCCAAGTTCCTGCGGGGCTCTCTCCAAAGTCGGGAGAAGGCGGTCGCCACTTGGCAGCTCGTGCAATATCCCAACTGTCAGATGGTGTAGCAATTGCCGTATCTTCAACTGGAAGCATTGTTCTTTACGCCAATGGACGTGAACGTTATCGCGTACGAATCAAATGATTTCTTCAATCGCTTGTTCAATTGTTACTTCACCGCGAGCTACTTTCCGAGCAAGATATGTTGGAATCGTGACTCTCCCATTGCTCTTCTTTCGACTCATTCGTTGAATGTCTTTCAATTCTCCATCGCTTGGGTTGATTTCAGTCATCTCCCAAACTTGGTGTCCAGATAAGGTTGCGATTCGTACTGCTGCGACTCCATGTTGTTGCCGATTAAGTCCACGGGAGGTTTTGTTTTCCTTCACCAATTCGACACAATGGCCTTTGGCAAGAAGAGAATTCACCAACCTGTCTCGGTGCGAGGGTGATCCGTTTCCTAAGCGAATGAGGAGATGCTGAAATGATTGATGTTGCAGTAATGCATCGATGCGGGCAAGACATTCATCGATTGATTCAGTCTGAATTGTATCGATTAAAACACCGTCTGCTAACCATGCTAATCCGGGTCGAGGGCCCGTATCAATTCCAAGAATGAGCCGGTATGTTTGTTGTGGACTTCGCAGGGCAAAAATAGCTTCTTCAATCATCTCTTCAATCGATTCAAGTTCAGCTGCAATAGGTCTACCTTCATTGGTTCGACCTGCAACTTCTTGTGGAGTCCCAATCCAAATCGAATCTTGATGAGGCAGAGGTTCGTTGATCGAGTATTGTTCAACATTGATCTTACGTTCACGTAACAGATGCATCACGCGATACGCTAACTGAAAATTCTCAGTCCGCACACCAATCTTCTGCACATGCTGTTGTCCCTTTCAATGTCCTTTAATCATCCGATTCAAAACATAAACAACAATCACGTTGCATTTGTCGTAAAATGACCGAAGTCAATAAAGGCGGCTGACATTGATGTCCACTCATGTCAAGCCAATACGAACGAGAACTACGCCATGTCTTGGCAGGGATTCCTGCTGGTGTGGAGGCTGTTATCCGGTCGTGTTCGGTTGAGGAAAAAGAACGGATGCGAATGGTTCTGAAGCGTCCTTTTTTGGTCGTTCGAGCAGCAGGATCAGGAATAGAAGGTAGTGGGGATTTGTTGGTTCTTCGAGGCGATATATGCTTCCCTATTGAAGTAAAAACAACAAGACCGAGCAAACTCTATCTGAGCGGTAGGACATTGGATCAATACAACGCTTTGGTATACGAAGGCGAACGATGTGGCCTCATGCCGCTTTACGCTCACCGATTGAAAGGTGTTCGTGGTGATTCATGGAGAATTTTCCGAGTTGGAACAACAACGCTTAGTGGAAGTTTGGGCGTACTTGCTCGCCGAATACCCTCTTTGCCACGAACAAGAAATGGGAGGGCGTTTATTGATTGGGAACAAGGTATGCCGCTTAATGAATTCATTGAAATCGTTTGTCAACAAGATGCTTCATCGCCAACCCTCGGATTCCTTCAAGGTAGGATTGAGTTTGAACAACCTCAGGTCGCGAAGCCCTCTGTTATTGAAGAGCTACTGCGTCGACGTTCCGCTTGATTGATTCTAGAAATACGGCATGAAGATTGTAAACAAGAGAGCAAACAAAATCATGACCGATGAGTAGCTACTTGCTTTTCTTGACCAGTGATCAATCCACATTGGGTGGAAATTCCATAGTTTGAGTTTCCGACCAACTGCTCTAAATCGAGACAATCCAGCATGAACCATGTCCTTGAACATGTGGCCTCCATCAAAGGGAACCATCGGAATGAGATTTGTAAATCCAAGAAGGATATTGACCCACATAATCCAAAATAACAGGTTAACGATGAACAGGAGCCCTTCTTTACCAAGTATGCTGCTGATCCATCCATCATCAGTTTCAAGCATTGCTTCTTCAGCAGGAGCCATTGCCACTCCTTGAGATTCAAATGGTAATATCATCACTTGTATGACATGGATTGGAGTAAGAAGTGTACGTTCTAGGAGGGTAAAATCCTTGTTTGGGGAAAGCGGCCCAGCAAGTCGATCGATACCAGCAGTGTTTTGTGCCATTCCTTCTACACCCAAGAATGCATCACCAGGCTCAATTTCGAGAATTTCTAAATTGGATTTAGAATA
>DAKQ01000139.1 GCA_002496635.1 Euryarchaeota archaeon UBA82
CGCAGAAAGCGTGCACGTCGACAGGCCAAGAACTGATCCTTGTGAACATTTGGGGGTATAGTATAGCTTGGTAGTACCGCGGGCTCCAATTGCACGGGGATGACGACAAGTGGGTTTGCTGACAATTGATGAACAATTGGAGCGCCGACCCGTGAGAACCGAGAACTGAAGCCTTTTCACGAATGCTGAAGTCAGAAGAAACCCGCTAGGGGGGGTTCAAATCCCTCTGCCCCCACCACACTCAATTAATCCGAATATTCATGCAAAGGAACTCATTCGGTGATAACATGCAAACACGTCAATTAGGAGCTTTGCTTTGTTTAATGGTCCTAATGGGGCCTTTGATTGGCTCACTTTCTATTTCATCTCCCGAGAAACAGATTCTCGATAACGGCGTACAATACCTCCCTGATGGCCAAACACTTGATCTTCCTGAGCAAGATGGATACGGTTGGATTACTGACCTAGGTCCGTGGTGGGATCGCTCATCTCTGGATTTAGATCGAAATAAGATTCACGACTCACTTCAAACACTAACTATTCCAACAGGTATTGGGCTGTCCTACAGTACTGATGTTACTGATGCTCATCTGAATGACCTTTCTGCACTTGGAATGAATGTAGTTGATGTCATTGAATCTGTCGATGCTGTTCTTCTGGGAGTTGTCAACACATCTCTCATTTACCAATTAGCAGACTTGCAAGATGTGATCATGGTCGAACGATACGGTGAAATTCATCTTTACGGGGATATTCAAACTCCAGCAGTGAAAGCAAAAACCTCTTCGCTCTATCCCGGTGCTTGGGATCTGGGTGTTTCTGGTGATGGAGTTGTCATTGCAATGGTTGATACTGGAGTTGACAACGAGCATCCTGGTCTGAATGAAAAATTCGTAGCAGGTTATGATGCAGTTTGTTTTGTTCACAGTGACCCAGCCTGTATAGCGTCAGGTGGAAGAGTCGAAGATGGAAGTTTTGATCCTGATGATGGAAACCAACACGGTACTGCATGCATGGGTATGGCTGCTGCTACAGGGCTGGATGCTAATGGCGAGCAAACTGATTTTTATGGAGCAGCACCAAATGCTGCGCTTGTTGATGTTCGAATTGGAACAGATGCAGGAGCAGGTCCTTTTGAGAATTATTTACTTTCTCAAGAATTTTATGAATCTGCAATGAATGGTCTTCAATGGATTATTGACCACAAAGACGATGCATGGGCAGGTGCTGATGAAAGCGAATATGGAATCGACATCATCTCCTTGTCTTGGGGTATTACTTCTCACGAAGCTGGTGGTTCAGATGGTTCAGATATGCATAGTCGTATTCTTGATGATGCTATGCTTGCTGGAATCGTGGTCAGCGTAGCTGCAGGAAATGATGGTCCTGACAACGATGGTTTGTCAGGAATGGGCTCATCTGATTTGTCCATCACAGTAGGTGCAACAGACGATGTAAACACGGTGGATCGTGAAGATGATACGATTGCTGGTTATTCTTCTCGTGGTCCTCGCAGAGACAATGGAGATGGAAATCCATTGAACGAACTCAAGCCAGAAGTCACTGCTCCAGGCACGAATATCATTCAGGCAGAAGGATGCATCACCTCTGGTGGATGCAGTAATTTCTTTGGTGGCGATGCTAGCGATAATGGTTACACTGGTCGTGGGTCTGGAACTTCTTATGCTACGCCTTCCGTATCTGGAATTATTGCATTGATGCTTGAAACAAATCCAGATTTGTCTCCTGCAGAAGTCAAAGAAATACTGAAACTTACTGCAGAGCGTCGTGGTGATGCCTCCGCTCCAGAAGTCGATCCATTTTGGAATCGAGATTTTGGATTTGGTATGGTAGATGCATATGCTGCAGTCTCAATGGCTATTGATTTCAAACAAAAAGGGCTTACTGGGGCTGTTGACGTTACAACTCAAGTTCACGTTATTGACTCCAATACCTCGAATGGAGTTGCAACAATTTCTGGATTGGCATGGGGTCAAACTGGAGCAGTATCAGCCGTTGAATACAGAATTGATCGAGGACCTTGGATGTCTGCAACCTTCGATGAAGATGCAGTTACATCGGGTGCTTTTGCACGTTTCAATTGGACCATTTCTCTTGATACAGGTTCACTAGAGGATGGAAATAGGAGCATCGAAATTCGTGCGCTAAACTCAGAGGGAGTACAATCCCTCCCAGTCTCTGTCACGATCCTTGGAGATTCATCAGGATCTCTTGATGACGCGAGTTTCGCTGGTAAGGAACTCATCATGATCGTCCTAGCAACGGCTCTGATTATCCTTGCAATGTTCATGCTCTTTAGCGGTGAGGATGAGGATTTCAAAGATACGAGCACCTCATCTACATCTGATACATTACCTGAAAACGAGGTTAAAGATGCAATTCTCGTCATTCCTGACGATGCAAAGGAAACGGAGAATTCCTCATGAGTGACTTCAGCAAAAGAGCTCTAGCGATACAGCCTACTGGTGTTCGCAAGATGTTCGATTTAGCAGGAGATGATGTCATTAGTTTTGGTCTTGGAGAACCAGATTTTCAACCACCTGCACTTGCAATTGAGGCCTTTCATCAAGCTATGCTCGATGGACGCAATAAGTATACTACGACCGCAGGACTTCCTGCTCTTCGCTCAAAGATTGCACAGACATGGAACCATCTTGACCCAGAGGTTGATGAAAACAATGTTTGCATTACAATGTCTGGAACAAATGCCCTTCTGAATCTTTTTCTCACACTTGTAGACCCTGGTAAAAACGTATTATTGCCAGAGCCATACTTCCCCCTTTACGGCCCAGATGTGACGTTGTGTGGTGGAGAAAGTAGGTATTATCCCTGCCTTTTCGATAATGCATTTGTTCCAACAATCGCTGACTTGGAACAGCGTGTTGATGAAAATACGGTCGCAATTCTATACAATTTCCCTTCAAACCCAACCGGAGGTACACTCAGCGTAAAAGAACGAGACGAACTCCTTGATTTTGCAAAACGTCACAATCTATGGATTCTTACCGATGAAGTGTATGATCGAATTGTCTTTGATTCAGAGCATGTCTCTTTTTTTGGAACTGATTATGACAAAGTGATGCTCATCAACTCCTTTTCGAAAACGTTTGCAATGACTGGATGGAGAATTGGTTACATACTTTCTTCGAATTTGGAAGCGATGAAACAGGTCATAAAAATGCAATATTACATTACAGCC
>DAKQ01000005.1:0-1515 GCA_002496635.1 Euryarchaeota archaeon UBA82
ACAGAAACTTGTCCTTCAAAGCGGTGGATTGAACCGTAAATCCATGGAATAGAAAGTAAATGGCAAGCATCATCAATCAGATATCGGGTTGGAATATTATCAGTTCCATCGACAACGACATCCCATCCTTGCAAGACATCAAGAGCGTTCTCTAGATTGAGACGATAAGGATAAAGTTCAATCTCAAGATTTGGATCTAATGCGAGCAATCGAGCCTTTGCTGAATCCACTTTCTTTGAACCTACATCCTCTGTTCGATGAATAATTTGGCGTTGAAGATTTGAAATATCCACTACATCATCATCGATTATACCAATTGTACCAATGCCTGCTGCTGCAAGATAAAGAAGAACAGGGCTTCCTAGGCCACCTGCTCCAATGACAAGGACACGGGCTGCAGCAAGTTTCTCTTGACCTTCATGGCCAACATTAGGAAGGACGAGATGACGGGCATGACGTTCCATATCGACCATGGCCATCCCAAGCGTAGGTCTGTCAAATAGACATCGTTGCTCAATGACCGTTCTCTTCAAGCCACTTTTCAGCATCCATGGCTGCTTGGCAACCCATACCTGCTGCAGTAATCGCTTGCTTGTATCGAGTATCGACAACGTCACCTGCTGCAAAGACACCAGGTACATTTGTCATGGTATGTTCATGATGAACAATGTAGCCTTCATCATCAGTAGCAACTTGACCTCCCAGGAAGTCTGTTATTGGCGTATGACCAATTGCTATGAATGCTCCAGTAACTGCAATCTCTTCAGTGGATCCATCTCTTGGATCCTCTAGGACTGCTCCTGTAAGTCCTTTCTCATCACTGAGCCATTCCTTGACCTGCCTGAATGTTTTGATTTCGATTTTTGGATGATTTGCTGCTCGTTCATACATGATGGTTGATGCACGGAACACGTCTCTTCGGTGGACCAAAGTGACCTTCGAAGCAAAACGTGTAAGGAAGGTTGCTTCCTCACATGCTGAATCACCACCGCCGATGACCATGACTTCCTCATCTCGGAAAAATGCTCCATCGCAAGTTGCACATGTGGAAATGCCTCGGCCTTTCTGTTCAGCTTCCCCAGGTGCGTTAAGCCAAATTGATTCTGCGCCAGTAGAGACAATGATTGAATGAGTGAGGAATTCTTCTCCTTCAACAGTGACCTTGTATGGGCGTGATGAGAGATCAACGCTTCCTACATTCTTATCCTGTACTTTAAGTCCAAATCGCTCTGCTTGTTCTCGAAGTTGCATCATCATCTCAGGACCCCCAATACCTTCAGGATAGCCAGGGAAGTTTTCGATATCGCTTGTAAGCATAAGTTGTCCACCGGACATATATCCAGCGAACATCAGGGGGTCAAGCATGGCTCTTGCAGCGTACAATCCAGCAGTATATCCAGCAGGGCCGGATCCGATTATGATGAGGTTGTGGACTTCAGACATCTGACTCACTTCCCGACCAACACCCCGACAGACTTGAACATTATCCCTCTCATACCTCAATCAAAAGCGTCG
>DAKQ01000005.1:1903-5315 GCA_002496635.1 Euryarchaeota archaeon UBA82
CCAATTCTATCTATAATCGAAGATTGATAAGCGAGGGGTTGGTCGTTCTTGCATGGACGTCGTCTCACACTGGTTTATGGGTTCAGGAGCGACCCATGGACGAACCAAGTTTTGGGTTGCTGGAGCAATGGGTGTTCTTCCAGATCTTCTCGTCTTTATTCCGAATTCTTTCATTGTTGGAGATCGTCCCGAAGTTGATGAAAATACAGTAACTGCTGACTTTGGTTGGTATGCATGGGAAGCATATCAAGTCACACATAGCTTGGTTTGGATGACAATTGGATTCCTCTTTACTTGGATATTTTTTGAGAAACGAGGCGTATCTAGTCGTTTGTTTACCAACGATTCACTGTCTGCCAGAGATGCTGCTATGTGGATGTGGTTGCCTTGGCTTATTCACATCATCAATGACATTCCAACACATACTGCAGCGTTCTTTCCAACACCATTCCTCGCACCATTTAGTGATGTTCATTTCGATGGATTACGATGGAGCACACCATGGGTCTGGTTTACCAATCTTGCAATCATCATCGTAATTTGGAGTTCGATTTTCTACAAGAAAAAACGAATGAATGCATCATAGGAACGGCATCAAAGCATCAACTGCAGCCGTAGCATGAGGCCCCAATCGAGGTCCTATATGCTCTGGCTTTGCACCAGGGCCAATGATACCTAATCCAATCGGCTTGTCATGAACGAGTTGTAATTCAAGAATGGTTTTTACAACTGCTTGTCCCATTGCAAGTCCATGATCAGTTTCTCCTTTTTCGATAATACCTAAGCAAAACGCACCTGAGACTTCTTCATCTGAAAGGACTCTATCAAGAGCAAGTGGTATCTCCATGCAACCTTGAACACGAACCACATCTGTGATTGTAAGGTCAAGATCTTCGGCTTGTGAGGTGGCAATCGTTAGCATTCGCTCAATTTCTTCAGTATGGTACATAGCACATACAGCAACAATATTTGTCATAATTAGTTCTCCTTTATCAGTCGTTCAACAGTCTCCACAATCATCATGGTTGTTGAATCAATTTCGATGTTTACCGCATCTCCTACTTGCTTGGAGCCAAGTGTTGTCAAGCGGAGTGTTTCTGGAATAATGTGAAGATCGAACTCATTTTCATGAACTTCACCAAGCGTCAATGAGATTCCATCAATCCCGATATATCCTTTTGTTTGAATGTATTTTTGAATAGAAGGTGGGGCTTTGATTTTCAGTTGAGCGCCTTCTCCGACTTTCTGTGAGTAAGTGAATAACCCGCGGCCGATGATGTGACCCGAAAGCAGGTGGCCTCCGACCTCATCACCATATCGAAGAGAACGTTCGATGTTCACTTCATCATCGACAACTCGTTCTCCAAGTGTTGTTCGTTCCAAGGTTTCAGGGATAATGTCAAAGGTCACAAGTTTATCCTTAATTGAGGTCGCAGTTAAACAAACACCGTCAATTGCTACACTTGCACCGATGGCGAGGTTTTGAGTATCTGGGCAGACAATTGAAAACGTTGTTATTCCGTTTCCTTCTTCAATAGATTTGATTGTCCCTAATCCTTGAACAATACCAGTAAACATCACTGTCCACCGCCTTTAGCACGAGAGAGTATTCGAGCGATAATCTTCCTTGTTCCATCAAGATCATCACTTAATCCTTCCACACGCACCACTTCTATAGAATCAAATCCTCGTTCTTGCAAGGCGCTTTTTATCCTGTCTTCAGCATGTTCCTGATCATAACCTAGAGCGATCACATCAGGTTCGATAAGAGGTAGAATGTCGAAGATTGGGACATCTGGTGCATTTCCTATTCTTGCTTCATCAACCGGCTTTAATCCTTCAACCATGCGGCGCCTTAGGTCTTGATTTGTGACTGGTTCATGCTTTCGAATCCGTACAGTATCATCGTGAGCAACAACAACTGTAAGATGGTCGCCGAGAGCCTTTGCTTGCTCGAGATAGTGAAGATGACCTGCATGGAGAAGGTCAAACACACCGACTGCCATGACCTTACGCATTGTCATCCCTCAGGTTCAAGCAGATGCATCTGCTTTTTGAGATTGCTCATGAAATGCAGCAATTACTTCTGCTCCTTCTAGGAATGGGATGTTCCGCTCCTTGGCCCATAGGCGAGCATCTGAAACAGAAAGAGCACCATCGCCTTCAGGCTGTAACATCTCTGCACCGATTACGACGGGAACAAGATTTGCAAGTCGTGCGAGCCCAACTGCGAGTTCGGTATGTCCTTGTCGAGTATCCAATCCTCCTGATGATTCTCTGCAAACAGGGATGTGCCCTGGAGTTCTGAATTCAGCGCCCATTCGCTCCTGTGCTTCTGTTTCACTACTATTTTCTTCAAGAACTGTTTTACTCAGTTCAGCAAATCGACGTGTCGTGAGAGCACGATCATGGTCAGTTATTCCTGTGTATGTCTCTCGATGATTCAATGAAAGGGTAAAGGCAGATCTTGAATCATATCGTAAGTCATTCGTTTTCAATACAGATAGAATAGGATATTCATCTAACAGAACGTCATGTGTGTGCAAGTCCTGAAGAAACGGAAGGCCAAAGACTTCTCCGACATCGTGCCCTACAGCAAGAAACAGAAGTCCTCCACAATCCTTTCGAAGTTGTCGCATTGTACTCGGCTGAGCGTAGAGTGCTGGAAACAGTAAGTCTGTCTCCCCTTCTCGTTTATCTGAATCGAAGAGGCAAACAGGATTCCCCTCACGAAACGCTTGGAGTGCAGCCTCAATGTTATCGGACATATTGGGCGGTTTCTTTTCACCTTCATGAACCGTCGTATTGGAGAGTATGTACACAAATCCGGCAAACGGATGACGGAAAGGGGTTAATGCAGGGAACTGTTTGGCTTGGATTCGCGGGGTGGAATGATGGGAGTAAAATTGGGACCTGCTGGAGTACCTTTGTCATGCAAAGGGCGTACAATTGTTGAAGGAATGGATGACATCATAGCACTTGGTCTTGAGACCATGGAAGCACAAACTGTTCGACTCATTCAACCTCAACATTTCGAGCAATACTGGCAAGCAGGAGTTCTAGCAAACAAAGCGGATTTTGAAATGAACATTCACGGACCATACTATGCTGAACTCCTTGGAAATCGAGTTTCTCGTGGACGATCTCTTGCAAAGATTGAGGCAACGCTCCAAGCTGCTCGAACAATCAATGCTCGTCACATCACACTCCACACTGGACACTACGGCGATTTCGGAAGAGGGACAGCTGCTAACGAACAAGTTGCTAACATTTTTTCCAGTGTTGTTCAACGCGTTCATGATATCTGGCATGATGATGAAGATGAATTTCCTGTGTTTCCTTGGATAAAGGACGGCACGCCGTCAAAGATTGGTGTTGAAACATCAGGACGACAAGAATTGTGGGGGAGTCT
>DAKQ01000128.1:0-7300 GCA_002496635.1 Euryarchaeota archaeon UBA82
TCGTATCCAACATAAACATTGAATTGATCATCTTCTACATCATCTTCCCAGTAGTAATCTGACCAAGCCCAAAAGGTTACATCGAGATAGCGAGTCAAATCTTCAACCTCGACATAGAAAAGAAGCGTATCTCCTTCTTTGACATCTTCAATTATGATATAATCTTCATTGATCAATTCGATAGCCTGTGCAATAATAGAACCATCAGGCATAACCCAATCTGCTCCATGAATTTCTCCATTTCTTTGCAAAATATCATCGTTTAATGTATCTCCAACATCACTGCCTTCACCTTCCCAGAATGTCCATTGAGTCATAATATCCCAAGTGGTTTCATTCAATGAGTAGATGGTGAGATCATCAATGATTCCTTCGAAATGGTAACAATCACATCCAGCGCCCATACGAGCAATGTAGAGTTCGTCACATGATGAACCAGAAGTGAAACAATCGTTTGAACCGAAATCACCTGCTGGAATGTTTGCATCTTCAGCTGAAATGTTTCCTGCAGGTATTCCATCAATACGGAATTCTCCTCCAACGCCTTCGATAATCTCAACCTCAATTGTTGACCATGTGTCAACAGTTACGGACATATTCGATAATGGATGCTTTGAAAGACTGTATTCTGAAGAATAACCGATGTATCCGTCCGAAAGATACATTCCCCATCCATAATCTCCTTTCATGGTGATAAATCGGATGCCACTCAAGTCAGAAGGCTTGACTGATGCTTCAATTAACAATGAATCATTCGGTTCAAGACCATCGTCGTTAGGGATGACAATATGATCGTCTACGCCATTAAATCGAAGTGAAAAGTCAGCGCCTTGTCCGACTTCCACAACACCATAGACAGGGAAGTATTCTGGATTATTTTCCAAATCATTCCAGGTTCCTGGCATGATGTTGCCCATGTTCGTCGAGGCAATATGAACATAATCTGCATCATCGGTTCCAGTCGGTTGGGCTTCACCCCAACTTCTGTACAAGAATGGGGTTCCATCATGCCAACGGTAGATTCCTTCATCTTGCACATCGTTTAATCCAATCCACAAGTGTCGGCTTTGATTGTCAAAACCAGCAAATGTATCGAATACCCATGCATTTTCAATATCAGAATCAATGGTTGTCAAGTAACCGTCTAAGGAACGCGCTCTGTAAGCCGCATCTTCCCACGAAGATGCTGAAAGGAGGTGATATGTCTTGTTATTTTCAGGATTAATTGCGGTATGAAGAATTTCAATTTCGTCTGTTATGTCTGCTTGGACTGGGCTTGCAAAAACAAGTAGTGTCGATGCTAAAAGCATAACAACGAGGCTTGAGGCAATAACTCTCTTAGGAGACTCCATGAATTCATTCATTCGATGGTGATTGATAAGACCATTGCCTACTGTGCTCATGCTCAGTTCTTCTAAAACAATCTATTAGAACCAACTGGTACGTTGATTTGACAATCATTTCACTGCAGTTTCTTTCCACCAATTCTGAGTTCTGTTTTGAGTGGCATTTGGTGTTCCCATGCAAATTCCTTGACAACTCGCCACCCTTTCTCGCTTCCTTCATAATCGGTGACATCAATCGTCTTATTCCGTGTATTTGCTTTAAAAGCAGCAACAGGTTCAGCATTTCTGAATACGAGATATGCGCTTCCAAATCCGAATCGTTCTTTCAAAACATCACCGAAGTACGGTGCGATAGGATCTGTTGGAGGTAATACAAAGTCTCGAATCGGATTGATTTCCTTGGCCGAAGAGAGGAGTTCCTTTCGACCCCAACAGACTTCATGTAGGTTTTCAATAAGGAATCCTTTGACCAATGTTTCATCCTCTTCAAACCCATTGAGAATCGCTTTGAGTTCCTCTGGTTTGAAAGGAGTGCCAGAAAGACGCAACAATTGTTTGAGTGTAATAACCGGATAATCGCTAACAAGATTTCTTAGATATTCTCGACGAAGTTCTACAGGGTCGACATCATTTCTTGTGTGAACTGCTCTAAAGCCACCTCGGAAGTCTTCAACGATGTGGCCGGTACGGATAAGGGGCTGAACCAATTTTCTAAATTCTGACTGAGTAAGGGCATGACGTTCTTTGAACAGATTTGGATCGGATTGTGTACTAAAGAAATCAACAATATCTACGAGGTCCTCCTCAGGTGGAATCCCTCTTATTGTGAGCAGGGTTTCGAAGTGTTCGTACGGTGCCCATACTTGGTGCCCCCTCATGTTGACCCCTTTGTGAAGTCTGTTTGCACTTGCCATCGATTTCAGATTGGTACGGAAGACTTCACAACGACCACGTAGTGCGAAATCATCCCGAATTTCTTTAATCGTTTTGAGAGCTAATGTTTCATTTTCATGACGTGTTTCTTGATGCAAATGGTGTTTATGGAAGAGCGCTCGTTCTGCGATTTCACGTGGTTGTGGATCAACAACTCCTCCTCGAATCATCCGTTCTCCAACTTGTTTGAAACCAATACGTTCCAAACCAGAACGCATTGGTGCGCTCAGTTCAGAAATTGGTTCACTGTTGACATTTGTCAATACAGCAACATCCACGAGTTGATCTGCGTGGTTGTCAAGAAGGATATTGAATGCATCACAGAATTCCTCAAAATATGCTGTTGGCACGTGCATATCTTTGATTTCAAGATAATCATTAACCTTGAACATGAGAACCTTACCGACTGGATCAACCCCTTTGAACACAGGCAGATACCAACCACGGTCAAGTGCAGAACGTACTTCCCAAATGAATCGTGACACATATGGGTCAGATTGTGTGAGAATACGCATCTGTCTGTCTTCGCGTCTTGGGGTTCGAAGGAGCTCTACTTCATTTGGTGCACAATAGAAATTCTCAGGATCTGGGACTAGTGCAGTTACCTTTGCAATACGCCCCTCTTTCTCCAAATTGGATAATGCAACGAGAAGATCTTCGTAATTGCGTGAGACATAGAATCGTAATGTGCTTGCTTTTACTGGTCCCATTCGACGTACGACTTCTGCAAGCGCATCTTCGAAATCCATCGGTTCGTAAACACCGTGAACTTTGTGGAAGAGCGAAAGTCGTCTTCTTCGACCTATAACCTCTTCAAATTGTTTCACAAATAACATCTGTCGTTCAAGGTTTGATATCGCATTTTTCACGTCACGTTCCATCTGACGGTGCTCTTCACCTTTCGGGAAATCTTGAACAAGTTCCTGACGGGTGATGTTTTCTTGAGGGATGAGTTTTGTAAGAACAACCTCTTCCATGGCACCAATCCATGGTTCGGGCTTGAGACCCAGTAGCATCGGAATGTTCTTCTTCGTTGTATACCCCATTCGGTTGTGTAATAGCCGTCCGCTGATGACATCTGAATCAAGTTGCAAATCTTTCCAATCCTTGAACCTGAAGTCTTCGATTCTGTACAACAATTCTTGTTGTTTTTGTACGAATACATGTTCATTAAAAGCATCAAATACATCACTATATTTCTTGAAGGACTTTTCTAGAACAAGATTTTGAATCCATCTGTATTCAACAACCTCCTCTTCGCCTCCAGTGATAATGTGCTCATCCACTTTCAGAATAAATTCAGCTTCATCGGTTTGTGTAAAGAATCCAACTGAAATAACGTTTCGAGTTTCAAGTTCATGAAGAATTCGATTAACTGCCTTCTCGGAGAAGGGTAATCGATTATGAATAATTTCCGCAGTCTTTGGCCCTTCTGAACCAAGCATTTCGAGTACTTTTAGCCGCATTGCTTCATGTGGGTCGCCTACAGTCATCGTTTTCCATTCTGTAGGTTGAGTTCCCTGGAAGGCGGTTGCAACTTTGAAAGACATGCCAGAAGTATCATAATCTCTCAAATCAACGATTGATTCGGATTCATTGGCTGCTAAACAACCGAGTGTCCCGTGGATTTCAGCCATAAATGGACTGAACCATTTCCCATCAATTTCAGGCATACCAGTACCTTCAAGTTTGGTAATTTTTCCGGATACACAGAGATCTTCAACCCAACCTCGAATGAGATCATGGCGAATGCCTTCCAATTTTTCTTTGTAAAGAGGATTGTTGAATGAACGGTCCAAACCTCCACCATGTTGCATTAACTCATACAGAGTTTGAGGGTTGTTTGGAATAGGTGCTTTATCGCTATAATAACGAACGAGTTGTTCAGTTGATAATTCAGTTGCTAATGAACGGGTGCCTAGAAGTCTTCGAAGTACTTCAGGATCGATGTCCTTGACCAGGAATGCTCTTGTTTTCATCGACATCAAGTCTTCAAATGCAGACATGAACAAACTCATACCGAGCCGTGAAGGTACTGTCACTTTTGTGTGGACAATGCGTGCATCGCCTTCGATACATGATTGCAAGAATTGGTTAAGACTGATGATATCGATGTCGCCAAAGAGAATCTCATTCTTTGCTTCTCTCATGAGCAAAGAATTTTCCATTGTTCGATGACGATTAAGAAGTGCATCAGCCTTTTGCTGGAATTGTTGTGGGCTGATTTCTTCAGATCCAACACGCTTTGGAATAATCATTGAACGGCCTGCAACCTCTCTAAATCGCTTTGCAAAAATTTGTGTATTGAGGATATACCGTTCAATGACTTCGATATGGTTGTTTGAACGAAAAGCCTCGTACAACTGAGACGGGTCTACTTCTTGTGCAGTCCGAATCAAGAGTCCATTTTCATCAAAGGATAATTCGATGACGCTTACTCCAGATGTCTCGGCTATACCTGCCATAAAATATCCCAGGGCAGTATTGAATCCACGTCCTCTACAGGTGGTAATAAGATAAGCAGGATGGCCACTACCAATGATTTGCTCAATGAGAATTCTGTTAGGTTCAGGGACTTGGAAGGAATCGATTGTATGTTCTTCTAAGTGACGAGCAATTGCATTTGAAACAGGCTTCGAAAGTCCGTATGCTTCTCTTAACATGATTCGAGGGTCTTGTTCCCTACGAAGTGAAATCATACAATGACGAATGAGTGAAAGCAAGGAAGATGAAAGCTCCCTACTTCGTGATCGTGCTTCTCCAGACCATGATGGTACAGTAGGTCTGTATCCTGTAACTGAGGCTACATTGACTCTTGTGCCCTGGATATTTGTGACTCTGTATGTTGAACCACCAAGAAGAATAACATCACCACCTCTCAGATTTGATACGAAGGAACCTGAGAGTTGTCCGAGAATCGAACCTTCTGCATTGAACACGAGATAGGAATTATCCGGTGCAATTGTACCGATGTTGGTGTAATAGATCATTCGAGAATAACCACGTTTACCATAGGTGTTCTCTTCCCAATCGATCCAGACACGACGTTCTTCTTCGAGCATATCAAGAACTTCAATAAAATCATCATATGCGAAGTTTCTATAATTCCACGCACTTGAGACGATTTCATATGCTTCATCAATATCGATTTGATTGATGATGACAAGACCGATGAGGAATTGTGCTACAACATCAAGGCAATTTTCAGGGAAATCAAGACGATCCATATCACCCGTTTGGATTGCTGCTTGTAGTGCTGCAAGTTCGATTAAATCATCAACACTGGATGGTAAAAATCGAGCACGAGGTATTCCACCAACGTGGTGGCCTGCTCTACCAATACGCTGTAATGCTGTTGCAATATCGCCTGGTGAGCCAAGCTGAATCACCATATCGACAGTACCAATGTCGATGCCCATCTCCAGAGATGATGACGTAACGACGGCCCTAAGATGTCCTTTCTTCAGTTTCTGTTCAACATCGAGTCGAATCTTCTTATCCATTGAACCATGGTGGCCTGCAATCAGGTCTCCAAGATGTGGTCGAAGCCGTTGAACGAGGGTTTCAGTCATCTTTCTTGTATTTGCAAAAACAAGTGTTGTCGTGTGGGCTGTAATCAAATCCGCGATAACGTCTATGTTTGCATCCAGTATTTTCAAGACAGCCATATCACTGAATTTTTGATGTGGAATGATAATGTCCAAATCGAGTTCTCTCGAACCCGAGACCTTGGCTATGTGTACTTTTTGTCCATCTCCACGAGATTCACGGTCGTCACTCGCAACGAGATATTCAGCAACAGTTTCTAACGGCTCCATTGTTGCTGAGATTCCTATTCGTTGAACTGGACGATCTAAAAGCGTATCGAGGTATGCAAGTGTAAGTGCTAAGTGGACGCCTCTTTTTGTTGGCACTAGGGAGTGAAGTTCGTCGATAATCATGTATTCAACATCACTAATGATTGGTTGAAATCGAGGAGATGTAATGGCAATAGCCAAGCTTTCAGGAGTTGTGATGAGAATATGAGGTGGATTTCGGAGCATCTTTTGACGTTCTGATTGAGGAGTGTCTCCTGTTCGTAATCCAACTTTAATTTCTTGAGCACGATCGGGTAAGAATCGTTCAGAAATTTCGGTCAATGGACCGATTAAATTCTTCTGAATATCATTTGCAAGCGCTTTAATTGGTGAAATATAAACGCAATGAATACGCTTTTCCAATTTTCCATTAAGCGCTTTTCGAACAAGTTGATCGATGATTGTAAGGAATGCTGTGAGTGTTTTACCAGAACCTGTTGGAGAACAAAGTAACAAATGGCCGCCATCCATAATCGTCGGTATAGCAAGTTTTTGAGGTCGAGTAAAATCAGGAAATGTTTCCTTAAACCAGTTTCGAACTGGAGGGCATAATTTCTCCAATAGGATATCAGTATCATAGGGATTATCTAGATACTCTATCTCAGGCATTTTTTATTCACCAATCTCAGTGGTGCGAGAGCGTTGGTGCTATACATATGATACTTTCGTTCTTCACCTAAGGCTAATCAATTCGTTTCTTTCGCTTTCTGATTGTGGAGAACTTGAAATGTCATGTCCAACAGCACACGATGCGGGGATAGTGGTATGGCTGATGATGCACGACTTGAGCGACTTCAAGGGATGTTGAGGCAACGAGGGATTTTACTTCCAGCTTTCGACCTTTATGGAGGAGCAAAGGGTTTGTACGATTTCGGCCCTGTTGGCGGTCGCTTACGTTCAAAAATTAATCAGGCCTGGCTAAATCACTGGATTAGTTTAGGTAATGTTGTAGAAATTTCTTCTCCAACAGTGACTCCATACGAAGTGCTTGAAGCAAGTGGTCACGTCGGAGAATTTTCTGACTTCATGACTCAATGTGGAGAATGTGGTGAGGCAAGTCGTGCTGATACGTTATTAGAATCTCATCATCCAAATCCCGATTCATTGAATCTTGGTGATCTACAAACATTACTCGATGAGGTCTCGCCAAAATGTCCCGCATGT
>DAKQ01000128.1:7688-15110 GCA_002496635.1 Euryarchaeota archaeon UBA82
GGACGCCCTGGATTTATGCGTCCTGAAACTGCTCAAGGTATGTTCACCATGTTCCCTGCCCTGTATCGTCATTTTAGAGAACAATTGCCATTTGGAGCCATTCAAGTCGGTAAGGGATACAGAAATGAGATTTCACCACGTCAAGGAATGATCAGACTAAGAGAATTTAATATGGCTGAAATGGAATATTTTATTGATCCTGAGAGTCAAGAAATCCATGATTTTTCTTCATGGAAATCGACGCAAATGGCTCTTATTGATGGGGATGGTAGTTTACACAATCATTCCCTAAGTGATGCTGTGGATGCTCATTTGATACGTCATCAAACAGTTGGCTTCTTCATGGGTAAAACCTATGATTTCCTTGTTGATTTAGGAGTCGATCCCAATAAAATTCGATTCAGACAACATGCTCTAGATGAAATGGCTCATTATGCATCGGATTGTTGGGATGTTGAATTACTCGGTTCCTACGGATGGATTGAATGCGTAGGTATCGCACATCGTGGCTGTTATGATTTAGAAGCCCATGAAAAAGCGAGTGGAAGAACACTGAGAGCCAGGAGGGAATTCTCAGAACCCAAAATTATTGAAATCGATGGTTGGACAATCGATGGAGGAGTTGCAGGGCCTGCCTTTAGGGGCGATGCAGGCCAAGTAAAAGTGCTCGTAGAAGCACTCGATTCCGATGTAGAATTCCCTACAGAGGTTACACTCAATGATGGTCGAACATTAACCGTTGAATCTGAACATGTGAAACGAGTTCAAAAGACTGTAAAGGAAACAGGGGAGTGGTATATTCCTCATGTTGTTGAGCCCGCATTTGGTATTGATCGAATTCTATGGCATGTTCTGGATCATGCCTATGATGAATCAGAAAAAGGTGGGGAGCCTTATCGTATGCTGAAATTATCTTCATTAGTTGCTCCAGTCGACGTTGTTATTCTCCCGTTGTTTGAAAAGGATGGAATGGGCCGAATTGCTTCTGACTTGCATAAACGATGTTGTTTGATTCCTAATCTTGTTTCGATGTACGATGCAAGTGGATCAATTGGTAAGCGATATGCTCGAGCAGATGAGATTGGTGTCCCGATTTGCATTACGGTTGACCATCAATCGCTTGAAGATAATACTGTTACAATGCGAACAAGAGATGATGGTTCGCAAATCAGAATTTCAATCGATGATTTGCCGTTTCTTTGATTCGAAGAAGCACCTTCAAGAACCGCCGTCATGATGATTGGATATGAGCGGCGCTTCAGACTGGACAGAGCGCCATCGTCCGATGTCCGAGCATCAATTAGAAGGAAATGAAATCCAACGTCGCCAAATTCGTGAATGGCTTGATGGTTGGGTTAATGGGAATCCTAAGAAGAAAGGAATACTGCTTGTAGGTCCCCCAGGTGTTGGAAAAACAACAGTAGCTCGTGCAATTGCAAATGACTTGGGATGGACTGTTATTGAATTGAATGCAAGTGATTCAAGGAATGCTGCTGCAATTCGGAAAGCAGCAACTCAAGGCTCAACTCATCGCTCTCTATTCCACGATCCCAATAAACCTCTACAAAGAACACTCATCCTTTTAGACGAGGTTGACCATATTGGAGGTGGATTGCGAAAGGTGAGTGAAGATCGTATTCAAAAGGAATTAGAGGAAGGTTCTGTCTCGCTTTCTGGTGATTCTGGCGGCAAAGCGGAATTATTACGACTTCTTGAAGCCACAAAGCAACCAGTCATCTTGGCATGCAATGACATCATGGGCTTGTGGGGTCGTTCATCTTCAACATGGAGAAATACCAAAGATCGCTTTTCAAAACATTTAGTCACAATCAACTTTGATCGTGTATCGAATGAGGCCTTACGTAGAATTGCACGTCGTGTTTTACGTGAAGAAAACATCGAATTCACACAAGATGCAATTGAATCATTGATTCAAGGAAATCATGGGGATTTGCGTGCTCTTGTGCGAGACCTCCAAGTTCTTTCAACCGGGTCAGTATCATCTTTGACAAAAGATCAGGTCACAGAGCATCTTGATGCTGGTATCCGTGATGTTACGACCGAAGTATTTCCTGGTATGGAAAACTTGTACCGTTCTCGCACAGCACAAGAAGCAGTTCAACTTGGCAGAATCATAGATAAGCAGCCATCAGATCTTATGAATTGGGTTCATTGGAACAATTCCTCACTTTTTGGCAATGACTCCATACAAAAAGCTTCGAATGCTTTAGTTGTTGCTGACAAGTCTGTCGAAAGTAGATACCGAGATTTAGCCCACCATTCTTCGTATTGGACTCTCCATCTATCGTCCCTTTCTGCGAGTGTTGCTAACTCTAAGCCACTTGAGGGTCGTATCTATGCGAGTTATCCTCATTACTTGCGTCGTTCAGGTTCTTGGACTCGACCTGCGATTATCTCACATCTATCCGATATGTCAAAAACAAGTAAATCGACTGTTAGAAGAGAATTTTTGCCACTATTGTCTGCATTGAGCAGAGAAGATTCTGTAATCGGCGATCCAAATCAATTTGCAATTTCTTTGTCGCTTGGGCTCAGTTCACAAGAACATGCAACGTTGTGTAATATGCCAGTAAGTAGAAAATCAACGAAAGCAATGATGAAAGCATTTGATGAGGCTGAGCAAAAATGGAAAGAACCCATAATCGCTGAAATTATTGACGAAACCCCTCCTGAAGAACTTGAACAGGAAGTCATTGAAGAGGTTGTTGAAGAACCGACTATTGATTCAGCTCAACGTACTCTATTTTGATTCTTCAATAGGTTCTCTTGAAATCATTCGTCGCAATCGTGCTAAAGCACCGCGATTTGTCTGATCTTTCGATTCAGATTTCCAAGTATGTGGATGTAGAAGGATAACTGCAGTAAGTAATTCCAATCTTCCAAACCACATGAGTATTGAAGTCCATATTAACGCACCCGAATTCAACCCTGCCCACGTTTCTGTCGGCCCATAGTTTCCTAGAGCAGGACCTACGTTGCCTAAACTGGATGCAACTAATGCGAGAATAGATTCGAAATCTTCTCCAGGTATTACCAATGCAAGAATGATGGATGATATTGCAAATAATCCAATCCAAACGAAAAGCATTCCAACGATTAATCCAAGCTGTTGATCTCCTACGACCTGATTATTCATTCGAATTTTTTGCACCTTTCTAGGTTGTGCAATTCGAATCAATTCTCTCATTGCTACCTTGAATGCAAGATTGACTCTCATCAATTTTAATCCACCACTCGTACTACCAGCACATGCTCCAACAATCATCAGAACGAAGAGCAAGAGGTGGGTAAATACAGGCCATTGCATATAATCTGTAGACGTATAACCTGTTGATGTTCCAATCGATACTACGTGGAATAAACTGTCAATGAACGAATCAGCGGTTGTGTAATCTCTTGTAACCAATAAGGCAATGGTTATGAAAAGGAATGTAGTCAAAATGTAAACAAGATAATTTTTGAATTCTTCATCTTGTGTAGCTTTCTTGAATTGTCCTTCCCGAATGAACCACAACAGAGTGAAATTGATTCCACCAATGAACATAAAGAAGATGATAATCAATTCAACGGTGTAGGATTCAAAATAACCAATACTTGCATCATAGGTTGAGAATCCACCCGTCGGCATAGTTGTTAAAGCGTGATTTAATGAATCAAACCAGTCGAGTTTTCCAATACTGATCAATAAACCGAATTCGAGTATAGTCAAGACGAGATAGAGAGTCCAAAGAGCAAGTGCGGTTTCTTGTAACTTCGGTTTCAATCTTGATAACGATGGACCAGTTAATTCAGCTCTAGCAAGAGCCATGCCTCCGCCAATAACTCGAGAAAGAATCATCATTCCTAGCATAATGATACCCATACCTCCAAACCATTGAGTGAGTGATCTCCATAGAAGCAAACCTCGAGGTTGTGAATTGATACAATCCATTCCTGGATAACAACTTGGACTCATTGATGTGGAAATTACTGTTGCTCCAGTTGTAGTGAATCCAGACATCGATTCGAACCATGAATTCACTGCGCCGCGAAGGATGTCAGTAAGATCCGACCCATCTGTAAACGGTCCATGGAAAACACCTCCAAGCCAATAAGGGAAGGCTCCAACAAATACTGCAAGAGGCCAAACAAGTGCAACTGCTGCAAATGCTTCTCGATCTCGCAATCGAGTATGTGTGTTTCTTCTTGTTCCAAAACGTAACATAACGAAACCAATGAATAGTGACAAACCTGCAGGTAGAGAGAATGCTCGAATTGCTAAATCCCAATCATCAAGGAAACCAGTGATTATTGCACACAGAACGAGAGGTATGGTCAATGCTACCAATGTCCAACCAAGGATAAGACCAAGTACGTCAAAACGCATGATTACACCTTAAATTTCTTCTCAAGATCGGCGACTCTATCGGGTCGGCAAAACAAAATGAGTCGATCACCGTCCACAATGGTTTTTTCTCTTGATGGACGTAATGTCTCCCACCCACCCATCGTGTTTCTCCGTTGAATGAAGGCAATTCTAGCCCAATCTGGTATACCAGCATCACCAACCCTCTTTCCTACGAATTTAGTGGCATTCGATACTGGAAGACTGATGCCAACGATGTCAGGAATATTGGAGAGAATTGCGTAGGCTCCGGAAGCTCTTGTATGGATATGTGCTAGAATGTTATCCACTGCAACACGCTTAATGTCCACTGCAAAGGTAATACCCATACGTTGTGTAACCTTAACCAAGTCTGAATCCTTTAGAATCAATCCTGTGCGCGTAACTCCCATGTCATTGGCGAGAAGAGCGGCAGCGATGGAAATATGGTCATCTTCCAAGGCTGCAATGGCGATATGATGTTCATTAATTCCAATTTCAGTGAGAATGTTTCGATCGAGGAAATCTCCATGAATCACCTCAATATTGCCATGAGATCCAATATCAGATCCAGATAAATTGTTGGCGATATTCAAATCTCGTTCAATGACAGTAACAAATGCTCCACTGCGTAACCAATCCTTGGCAATACGCTTTCCAATCTCTGTTGCTCCAATAATCGCAACCTTCGGCTTGGTTGGGAAATCAATTGACTCATGACCAAACGATGTAAGGATACGGCTGAAAGAAGCAAGCCCTGTTGTTGCAACAGCGATTCTATCCTTTGGCATTAATGAGAAATCCTTGTTTGGAACAGTACTTATTTCTCCATCTCTCTTCACCCCGACAATAAGAGGTAATCCACCTTCGACACCTAAGCTGGCTTCAGCAAGAGTTTGATAGATTACATTGGATGCATTTTGTGTGACATTTAGTTCAATGATGTATGCTTCATGACCGAATGGAATAACCTCTTCAATTGCAGAAGATCGCAATCCACTCGAAAGCCTACGGATTGCACCATCAACTGGATCGATTGCGTAATCAACAGAAGCCCAGCGACTAAGATGGCCTTCAGCGTGTTCTTCAACATAATGTGGATTTCTGAATCGACCTATGGACAGGAGTGTCTTTTGAATTGAAGAACCGTTTTGTCTTTTATGCTCGTCTTCCGCAAGAGCACAAGCAATGAGATTACGGTCATCAGAATCCGTAACTGCTACGAATACTGTCGCATCGCCGATGCCTGCTTCAATCAATGAATCGCGTGATGTAATATCGCCATGAATGACCAAAGCATCAAGAGCTTGAGCATTCTTAACTGCTCTGGAATCATTATCGATTAGGACAACATCCATCGTTTCTGCACGCATAGCACGAGCTAATTCAGCCCCTACTCTTCCAGCACCACCAATAATTACTCGCATTTACATCACCTCATTGATAGATAGGGAATTTCCCACCGCCATAATTGATTGATCCAACCGTATCAAATGCACGATCACGTTCAATGTCTTGATTATCTCCATCACTATCCGAAAACTTGAGCGGGTAGTAGTAAGCATGGATGTATGTTCCAGTTGGATCCGGCTTCTCAATCCAATCGATTAGTGCAGAGGATGTATGGAGAAGCCATTTATTGTTTGTAACATCAACAGAGGCCTCAACAAAACATGTGTTCAATTCAATCTTGTTTGCATTGCACCACTCATCGGACATTGGGAGTTGAATGTATCCCCAAGCGTGTCCTTCCCATTGCGTGAATGATTTACTCGATAAAACGCCAAAAACATACCATCCTGGAACGCCACGAACTTTAAGCATGCTTAGGAATGCATTCGTTTGTTCATCACAATCGCCTATACCTACAGCCAAACAACTTGACCCACTACGCGGGGGGTGAGGCGCATCATCGTCATACTCGATGTTATCACGAATGTAATCGAATGCTCCACGCACGAAATCGTAAACGTTGTCATTTCCTTCAGGAAGGTTACTCTCAACACTTGCGACCGCAGCAATCACATTTGCTGCAGTACCATCGATTGCATAATCAGCACGAGCATAATCATACCATTTCGCATATGCAGGATTGTTGGTCCCTGTGAATGTGTTTTCTCTTACTCCATTGCCTCTGTTAGCAAAATCTGCAAAAGTGCCACTGGATTCAGAAGTAATACCAGTTGTAAAACCAGGCACTCGTGGATCGATATTGTCTAAATCACCATCCCATGTGTAAGATTTTGTTTTTATCGTGGTTTGGTATTCAAATGTGGTCGATTCGGATGGACCTAAGTTCATTTTAACTTTCACACATGGCCCTCCAATACAGAAATCATCACCAGAGCCTGATGTACCTGGCCACCACACTTCGTGTCCATTGGACGTGATAATTTTGTCAGCAACCATCCGGGGGGGAATTCCTTCAAGAGGAATATTGATCGCTTGTCCATCAATGATTAATTCTATTTTCGTCACATCTTGAATTAATTGATTTGGAGCTGGACTTGTTCCATCTGTATAAGAAAATGTTGTACTATGACCTTCAAGTGCCTTGATATCAGGTGATATCGGTAAGGTTTCAAGCATATATTCTGCTTTATTTGAATCAACATTTGCTATTGATACAATTCGATTTAGAGTATAATCTGCTTCGATATCATAGACCATATAGCCCAATGTGGGATTTTCAAGGAATTCTTTGAGATCTCCAACTTCAGACAAAACATGTTCTCTTGCTTGTGGAGAGAGCATAATGAATGCAACCAGGCCAAGCATAACCACTGTACGGAACCTGTTTCTGCCTCCTTTGAGTATATTCTTGCTTCTTCCACGTTCGGTCTGAACATAACCTCGACGTTTTGGTGCTGTCGTCATCTTGTAGGTATTAGCCCCAGTATGACGGTCAAGTTGAATGCCAATTCGTTCGTTCATGATACGATTGCTAGCAAGAACTCTACCACAAGAGTAACAGATGGTATCACCATCCATCGTCGGAGAATCGCAGTAAGGGCAGGAGCCCATAGAGAATTGGTTAG